>CALYRA010000121.1 GCA_945292135.1 uncultured Dysgonomonas sp. | reverse complement strand
AAAGAAGAATCGGTCGGATATACACTGTTGGCAATATTCATCAATTTTTGATAAGCGCCTTTATTATAAACAAGATTGTATTTGTCACCGAAATATTTTTGATATTCAAAAGTATAGAAAGCGCCTTTGTCTCCATTCTGCATACTTTCAAATAATTTATCTTCCATTTCATCTTTAGGCGGTATGCCTCTTTTACTGACTAAGCGTAAAATATGCACTCCATAATTGGTAACAACGGGGCGACTTATATCTCCGACATTTTCTAGTCTAAAAGCTTCATTTATAAAACTTGCGGGCAATTTGGCGTCTAATCCAATTTCGCCAAAACGACACCCTTTACTACCTGTTCCGTGAGCTTCTGAAAAGTTATCACAAAGGATTTGAAAATCATAAGAATCATCAATTTCGGAATATATTGATTGAACTAAAGTAGTCACGCTATCAATATCTTGCTTGGTAGGCGGAAGGTTTTTGTAGCCAAAAACAACTTGATCGACAGTCCTGTACCCAATAGCGGGTCGTTTCGCTAACAATTGAATAATATGATATCCCTTCATTGTACGTATGGGTTTACTTATTTCACCAATTGACATCCCTGATATTGTTTTGTTTATTGCTGTGGAGAGCATTGGTAAAGGTACCCAACCCAAATATCCATTTACCATTTCGAGGTTCGTTTCGAGAGAAGGTTCTTTTGTATAATCAATTGACTGTGATTCTTTAAATTTATTTTTCTTTAGTTCGTTGTAACGAACCATTGCGACATTATAAGCATTTAATGTATCGGAAGGGAATATTTTACTTTTTCCAAACGGAATGAACGCATGATTTAATTCTACATCTTCTAAATATTGATTATACAAATTTTGAAAATAACGGTCTGCATACTCTCTATTTTCGAGATATGGAGCTGTTACTTGTATCCGATACGAATCGCATTGATATTTATACTCGTTTGTCGTATCTAATTTTTGCGTCAATGCTTCTTCCAAACTTAATTTGGAATTAATATAAGATTGTAAAAAAGATTCTATATCGTTTTTCTCAAATTTAGCAGTTAAATTATTCTTTTTATAAGCGGCTTCAAATTCAGATTTATACACAGGCTTACCATTAACAGAAAAAACAATAGGATCAGGCGATTGAGCCAACAATGAGGATATTGTCAGTGTTAAAAATATAAGGAGAAGTGACAACGATTTCATAAACATCACTAAAAAAGCTATAATTAATTGTAAAACAGATGCAAATATACAAGAAATATATTTTTAAGTTGATTACAAAAAATTCTAAATTCGGAAAAACTGTTAAATGTTAATAAAGACAAGCGTTATATTTACGATTAAGAAAAACAAACAAAATAGTTACCTTTGCGGCAAATATAATATAAAACAAATTATGGCAACTGCATATCACAATCTCTCGTCGTATAATGCGGCAACGGTTCCGGATGGAGACAATATGAAAATAGGAATAGTAGTTTCTGAATGGAATGACAAAATCACAAATGCGTTACTAAACGGCGCTTGCAAAACGCTATTCAAACATGGCGTTAAAGAAGAAAACCTAATTATAGATTATGTTCCCGGAAGTTTTGAACTTGTATATGGAGCAAAACATTTGGCCGAAAATAAAGAATTAGACGCCGTTATTGTGTTCGGGTGTGTTGTTCGTGGAGATACGCCTCATTTTGATTATGTGTGTAACGGTGTAACTCAGGGCATCACCGAATTGAATATCGCATATGATATCCCTTTCATATTCGGTCTATTAACTACTGATAATATGCAACAAGCGGAAGATCGCGCCGGAGGAAAGCATGGTAATAAAGGAGACGAATGCGCTATAACTGCATTAAAAATGATAGATTTTTCTCTTAGAAATTTGGAAGAATAAAAAATTGTATTACTTTTGCAATCGCTAACGAGCATTGGGCAGTTACCAAAGTGGCCAACTGGGGCTGACTGTAACTCAGCTGTCATTCGACTTCGGAGGTTCGAATCCTTCACTGCCCACCTAAATTTTGCGGAAGTAGCTCAGTTGATAGAGCATCAGCCTTCCAAGCTGAGGGTCGCGGGTTTGAGCCCCGTCTTCCGCTCTAAGAAAAAGACGATTACTAAATAAGTATTCGACTTTTTTGTTTACTATTAATATTATTTCTTATCGTATTTTCCTTTCTTATCTTTTTTATCTTCCTTTCTTCCACCGCCAAAGAAATTTTTAATCTTTTGGAAAAAGCCGGAAACACCACTCATTAAATCCTGCTTTTCTTTTGAAATTCCAACGGACTCTATTACGGGGGGTTTAAGAATTTGCCATATATAATTAAATGTAGAATGATAAGGATCCCGCGTGATAGTCAAGGATGGTTGACGAGGATTTTTATTCACTTTATCCGGATTATTATCTCGGATTATAAGATTGGCTCCCCATGTTGAAAACCCGTTCTTCACAAATTTTCCTTCTTTATTCTTTAGCAACTCTAATTCCAAATCGTTATATAACATAGTCATATCAACGTTCGCTCCAATGTTTGACGCACTGGCGTTAAATTTCAGGTCAGAAATAGCACCTCCCGAAACACGGACTGGAAACATCGGAGTGAGAAGTTGATTCAAATCTCTAAGATCAAAATTTTTAAGATGCGCTGATAGTAGAAAACTATCAAAAGAAGAATCTACAGGAAGCTTCCAGTTAGCGGTAAATTCTCCTGATCCCATCAATTTACCATCTGCATCCAAATTGATGTATTGTTGACGTCTGGTTGCTTCATTTGTAAATCCTGTAAACATTCCGTTCATATCTGTAAAAAATAATTTACCGGGTACAGTACCTTTTTCGGTCAATTCTTCATAAACAACATCAACGTTACGGACATCGACAGTATCTACGTTTAATTTAAGTGGGAATTTTTGTAAGCCTTCATAAATCATGGGCATAAGGTTGTGCGTGATATTTACTTTTTGGTTTTTGAAATTTTGAATCGACACGCCTGATATATCAACTTTCTTTATATTCAATTTCTTCCGATTAAAAAAGGTTGGGTAATCAAGACCTTTCAACTCCACATTTCGAACCGAAACATCAAACCAATCCTTTTTTCTCGGGTGTTTGTAAGCAAAATCCATTTTAGGATAAGCCGCTACCAATTTTAGATCATTCATCCTAAGCAAACCGCCTTTTCGGAAATCTATATTTCCAAGATGTAAAGTATAAAAGCCATTATCTAACGGAATTTTAAGATTGGAAGTATTAAATTGTATATCTTCAAAACCAAAGTTTTTTTCTCTTGTATTCAAGGAGAATCCGGATAAAGCTAAACTTATTTTACCCAATTTATTATCTTCAGACAACAAATCATTTATCCGCTTATAATCAAACGTCGCATCATCAATCTTAACTTGATTCAAGTTTACCTTCTCTGCCCACTTTCCTACTTCATCATATAAATCACCTCTACTTTTCTTTAATTTATTTGATTTTTCAATTCTTGATTGAAGTATTTGCATCTTGGGGCTTTTTATATCCAAAAAGCCAAGATCAAAATTTTCTTTTGGCTTCCATCTTAATTCCGACAGAACTATTGAATCGGATATTGCATTTAAATTTCTACCTGATTGTGACATTCTTAAAGTGATCTTAGACACGGTCAAGCCTTTCAAGGCTAATTCTTTATTTTCAGAATAGGCTGCATTATTCAGCGTAAATCTTTTCAATCGAACATCTATGCTGTCATCTTTTAACTTATCTAAGTAAGTAAAATCAACATTTCCGATATCTATTCTTTCTACATATCCGGTAGGAATTTTAAATAATTCTTTACTACGATCCAAAGTTTTTTCATTATCCATCTTTACGATTCTCAAATATAAACTATCAACATTGAATCGCCTCAAATTATTTACTTCATTATTTTGTTGTTTTTTGTAGTACAATCCTTCGACTAAAAGATTTGGTATTGCTAAATCAAAATATGTCGAGACTTGCTTATTTTGGAATTGCGGCGTAAGCTTTAGTCTGTTTAATATAAGTAAACCTGTATTGCTGTCAAATGATGCCTCAGCTATTTTTAAATGATGATGTTTATTTGGCAAATAATTATCAAAATCGATAAAAGAAACGCCAAACTCAGAAAAATTAAAGAACTCGTACTTTTTATGTTTCTTTTGCCTATTCAGAAAAAAATCTGTTGCCCAAAAGTTAAGCTTATTAAGCTTATAAATATTATTATTCTCTCTATCATTATAAGTTATATAAGCATTATTTAAATTGAAATTTTTTACATGTAAATAGCGAAAAAAAGAAGAAAAAATCTCGTTTGGATTCTCCAAATCCATCTTTTTATTTGTAATGGATGGGCGACTAAGCGGACTTACGTATTCAATTTTCGGATTATCTATGAGTAATTTTTTTATTTCTAATCCCTTTTTATATTTTAATCCCGTTATAGTCAATCCTTTTATGACTCCGGATAAGTATTCGTTCTTTGAATCCTTATCCAATGGGTCTAATTTTAATTCACCCAAAATAAAATTACCTTCCGCCACATTTAAATACAAATAATCAATATTTGCTTTCTGGTTTTTACTCCTGACAATTCCTTTTATACCTGCAGCATTAACGGAGAAATTATCAGAATACAATAACCTATCTTGAGGATTGGAGACAGAATCTACTCTAAACTTATTGGCGATAAATCTAAATTTATCCATCGAATATACATCCTTCCGGCCTTTGCTGTCATCCGTATATTTGAATTGCGTACTATCTATCAGGATTTTATCAATTGCAACTTCTTTCAAAAGTGGAGAAATAAAACCATACAATGACCAAGAACTTGTTAACGAGTCCGAAATATTAACATTAGGTTCAATGGGGTCTTGATTAAAATCTTGAGCATTGTAATATTCAATTTTAGATGAAATGATATTTAATGATTTTGCGTCCAAATAGTTTTGTGCATCCTTGCGTTTAAAATGAATCCCATTTACCTCTACTTTTTTTATCATAGCATCGGCATAATTATTAATTATGTTAAAGCTGTCTGCTATAAGAGCGGTTTGGGGTATCAAACGGATACCTTCAATCAGGATAACAGAATCTTTGGTACTGAACAATATATTTTTCGTTTTTAATTCAAACTGATCATTCGATAACAAAAGCTGCGGACGATCCGCTACAAATTCAAAATCATCTGAATATAGGAGTTTCCCGGATTTTGAAGAATTTTTATCAAGGATAAATCCATGTACTCGAAAATTAATATCTCGTAATGAATATTTTGTCGGATTTTGATCTTTGTTTAAATTAAATGTGAATGACGCGTTAGTTAAATTCATTTGTCCTGCAGTCAATACGTCTATATATGGAGATATCAAATCGTACAGGTTTTGAAATTCTTTTTTATTATCAATAGAATCTTCCGAATCCGTAGAGGTTCTACCGATTTCATAAACATTTAGATTTGTATTTTTAATTTCGAAAAGTTCAAAATGTAATTGAGTATAATCTATCCTCC
>CALYRA010000120.1 GCA_945292135.1 uncultured Dysgonomonas sp. | reverse complement strand
AAAAAGTTACAAATTGATTTGTATCTCTTTTTGTCAAATATCTAATTTTAAAAAGTTTATGATAATGGTTCTAAATATCATTTATTGTTGTCATTGAAAAATTTTCAAATGATGGAACTTATAGGTTAATACAAAAAAAATGTTTTAGGATTATAGTCCAAAGCAATAATAGTTTTTTTGGATTCCGTTTCTAATATTTGTGTTCATCCCCAAATTAGGAAATGTTTATTCCTATTTTCTTCGCATCATTAATGGTCGATTTACATCCTTTTAAAGAATCTTTTGCAATATGTAAATTTTCCATTCATGTTTGTGACCATTTATAAAGGCATAATATCCTTTCACTAAATCTGTTTTATTTGCATATACTAATATATCAAACTCTTTAAATATTCGACTGAATTTATTGATAGTAAAAGATGATAGATGTTATATATATATTGTAGAGACATATTTTGAAATGTCTCTACAATTATGTCAATCAAAATAAGCAATTATTTACTTAAATAAGTTATACTTTCTTTTATTGTTGCGATTTTACTTTCAGCGTCTGCCTTTTTCTTACGTTCGTTTTCAACGATTTCAGGTTTAGCATTAGCAACAAATCTTTCATTTCCAAGTTTCTTTTCAACAGATACCAGAAAACCTTCCAAATATTTCAATTCACCATTCAGTTTTTCCAGTTCAGCATCAATATCAATATTATTCCCAAGAGGCACAGAAAATTCAGTGGTACCCACTAAGAAAGATGCTGCTGTCGGGTCTTTTTCATTGACAATCTTAATTGCTGTGAGATTTGCCATTTTAGAAACGACAGAAGTAAGTTTATCGTCGTATTCGCCTATGATTTCCAATACCAATTTTTCTTTATTCGGAATATTTTTTTCGAGTCGGATAGTGCGAATATTAGCAATGACAGATTTAATTTTTTCGAATGAATCGAGTAGAAGAATATCAATTTTTTCAGATTTAGGCAATTGAGATACCATGATACTTTCACCTGATTTTCGGTCTTCCAAAGCCTGCCAAAGTTCCTCCGTTATGAATGGCATGAAAGGGTGTAGAAGGCGAAGTAGCGAATCGAAAAAGCCTAAGGTAGATTGATATGTCTTCGCATCAATAGGCTGCTGATACGCAGGCTTAACCATTTCTAAGTACCAAGATGAAAATTCGTCCCAAAAAAGTTTATAAACGAGCATTAACGCATCGGAAAGTCTGTATTTTCCAAACAAATCATCCATCTCTGCGATGGTTTTTGATAACATATTTTCAAACCACTCAATCGCAATTTTAGACGATTCGGGTTGAGGTAATTCATTATCTACTTGCCATCCTTTAACAAGACGAAAAGCATTCCATATTTTGTTGTTGAAATTTCTGCCTTGTTCGCAAAGCGCTTCATCAAAAGGTATATCATTTCCGGCAGGAGCTGTTAATAATAATCCCATACGTACGGCGTCAGCCCCATATTGGGCAATCAAATCAAGCGGATCGGGAGAGTTGCCAAGTTGCTTTGCCATTTTACGTCCAAGCTTATCACGAACAATGCCAGTAAAGTATACGTTATGGAAGCAAGCTTCTTTACGATATTCATAACCGGACATAATCATACGGGCAACCCAGAAGAAAATAATATCCGGTCCTGTCACCAGATCATTGGTTGGATAATAATACTCGATTTCTTTATTATTTGGATTGTTGATACCATCAAATACTGATATTGGCCACAACCATGAAGAAAACCATGTATCAAGGCAATCTTCATCCTGACGCAGATCTTTAGATTCTAAATCAGGATTTATTTTTTGTGCTTCTTCAAGCGCTTTTTCAGGTGTTTCGCCTACGACAAAGCCACCTTCCGGAAGATAATAAGCCGGAATACGATGTCCCCACCATAATTGGCGGCTGATATTCCAATCTCTGATGTTCTCCATCCAATAACGATAAGTATTCTTGTATCGATTAGGATAGAATTTTATAGTATCATTTTCAACGGCTTCTAAAGCAGGTTTAGCTAAATCTTGCATTTTTAGGAACCATTGCATAGATAATTTGGGTTCAATAGCAACATTAGTTCTTTCAGAAAATCCAACCTTATTGGTATAAGCTTCGACCTTTTCCATTAAGCCGGCGGCTTCCAAATCTCCCTCGATTTTTTTACGAACATCAAATCGATCCATCCCTTCATAGGATAACCCATTTTTATTTAATGTACCATTGTCATTGAAAATGTCAATTATCTCAAGATTATATTTCTCTCCTAATAAATAGTCATTTACATCATGCGCCGGGGTAATCTTCAAACATCCTGTACCAAATTCGATGTCTACATAATCGTCCTCTATAATTGGTACAACACGATTTACGATTGGTACAATAACCTTTTTACCTTTCAACCAAGCTGTCTTAGGGTCATTAGGATTGATACATACGGCAATATCTCCAAATATTGTTTCGGGACGTGTCGTTGCCACAATGCAATATTTATCTTCACCCTCTATTTTGTAACGTAGATAATATAATTTTCCATGCTCTTCCTTATGAATAACTTCTTCATCAGATATGGCTGTTTTTGCACTTGGATCCCAATTTATCATGCGTACGCCGCGATATATAAGACCTTTGTTGTATAGATCAACAAATACTTTGTAAACGCTTTGTGAACGCTTTTCATCCATCGTGAAAGCTGTACGTTGCCAATCGCATGAAGCACCTAATTTTTGAAGTTGTTTAAGAATAATATCCCCATGCAGATGAGTCCATTCCCAAGCATGTTCTAAAAACTCTTTACGAGTTAAATTATTTTTGCTGATTCCTTTAGAAGCTAATTTCGCGACTACCTTTGCTTCCGTAGCTATCGACGCATGATCGGTTCCGGGAACCCAGCAAGCATTTTTGCCCATCATCCGGGCGCGTCGTACAAGGATATCTTGTATACTGTTATTGAGCATATGACCCATGTGAAGTACTCCTGTTACATTTGGCGGAGGTATGACGACAGTATATGGTTCACGATTATCGGGTTCGGAATGGAACAAATTTTGCTCCAACCAATATTGATACCATTTGTCCTCTATCTCGGACGGATTGTACTTACTTGCTAGTTCCATGCTTGAAAATGTATAATTTATATTTAATACCGACAAAATTACGAAATAGTTTAGAATTTATCTTATCCAAATTTTCTAATTAATATAATGACATTGCTTGAATACAAAAATGTTCATTATAAGTTTCGTTATTTTTTCTTCAAATAATAAATTAATCAGTGATTAATATTTATTTATCGCATTAAGATATTACTTATATCTAAATAGTTAAAAACTATCTATAATTGGAGTAAATAAATTTTAATTATAATTAATGTTAAATCGAAAGATTATTAAGAACAAATAGCTCTTTAATGCTGTTATTAATACGTAAATTTAATGACTAAAAATTAAGAGTTATGAGCACAACAACTGAAAAAAATTCAAAAACAGTAGCAACTAATGCTAAAATCGGGACATTTATTGGTAAACTATTTTCATTTAATAGTAGTTTAAAATTATTTCATTGGCATATAACAGGCAAAGGAAGTTATGCCCAACATATGGCTTTGGATGAAGCGATAGATGATCTTCTGGATATAATTGATCGTATTACGGAAACTACTTATGCCGTGAAAGGAGATCTAGCGATAACTATACCTGAAACTAAAGTTCCAACAAATATAGTGAACCATTGCGAAGACTTTTATAATTATGTAAATTCTCAACGTCCATTATTTGAAGAAGCTTTTTCTCAAGCTATTATTGATGATTATACTGAAGCAATTCAGCAATTGATTTATAGATTAAAAAGATTAGAATAAGATATAGCTTTTAGTTCTGGAGTTTTAGTTTATACAAGTAGTAATTCTGGAGCAAATCGAAAGATTTGCTCTTTTTTGATTTTAGCAATAATGGAATAATGTATATTTGTTCATTATAAATATTTAGTATGAAAAAGATTGTTTATTTGTTTGGAATTTCAGTATTGCTTCTTATTTCTTGCAGTTCAAATTCAAAAATGGAAAATGAAGAAAAAAAATTGATTAATAGTGGAGACGAATATACTCCAATGCGTGTGCTAACAATAGAAAATGAATTAGATTCTATTTTTTTACGTACGCCTTCTACTGATATAGATATAGATAGTATAAAAAGGAATAAGGAATTACAACTATTCATCAAGCGATTAAAAGTAACAATGGATAAGGAAAATGGAGTAGGGATAGCGGCGCCCCAAGTCGGTATTGGAAGAAATATATTTTTATTTTCTCGTACCGAAGAGCCGGGTATGCCGGTACAGGTAGCTATTAATCCAAAAATAGTATCAAAGTCGGATTCAATTATTTGTTTTGAGAGAGACGGTTGTCTTTCTATTCCCGGCATTTCAGGTAATTCTTTACGTAATTTGTGGGTGAAGGTCGAATATTATGATGAGAATGGTAATAAGAAAGAAGAAACTCTTTCGGGGTATTCGCGTTCAACAGGCTTCACGGGAATAGTATTTCAACATGAATATGATCACTTACAAGGAGTGTTATTTATTGATAAATTGTGTAATTAATTGTTATTAATTTTGAAAATTATATTGTAAATCTTAAAAAACACTTTTCTTTGCAAACAATTGATTTGATAATAATCAATACTTAAATTTTTACTTTCCAAAATCAAATAGTTAGCTGGACGCTATTTGAGGTGCAACGTATTATTATATGAAAATTACTTGTTTGACAAAACATGTCATATTGCTTATTATTTTATTTTCTATTCTAAGTTCCTTACAAGGACAAGTGACTATTGGATCATCAATGCCTCCCGTACATGGAGCATTGCTTGATGTGAAAAGTAAAAACTCTTCTAAAGGTATGGGCTTACCAAGAGTTAATTTGACAAAAGCTAAAAAACTATATCCCATGTTCTGGGATAAAGACGCCAACTCAGAAGTTTCAGAATATACAACTAATGAGATAACAATAAATGAAGAACATACAGGATTGCTGGTCTATAATGTTACAAAAAATTATGCGGAAAATTTATATCCCGGAATGTACGTATGGAATGGTACGCAATGGATACCTTTGTTTCAAGTTTCTCAACCGACGATAGGTCCAAATTCTTATATTATAAAACCTAACAGTAAGGACTTTGAAATCCCTCTATATAAAGCTTTTGTTATTTGGGAAAAATACGGATCTCGTTTTGGAGCGGTTGATTTTGAAAATGCGACTACTTTCGAAGCAAAAATATTATGGGAAGAAGGAGATTTAATAAGTAATCATGATAATTCGCCAAACTTTCTATTACCAATTGAAGGAACCGGTCCCGAAGGAGTAATAAAGATAAATACAACAGGAAATGAGGGAAACGCGTTAGTTGCCTTTTTAGTTGATGGAATTGTTCGTTGGAGTTGGCATATTTGGGTCACTGATTATGACCCTGATAATGGCGGCGTTACTTACACTTATAATAATGGTTACAATAATTATATCTG
>CALYRA010000119.1 GCA_945292135.1 uncultured Dysgonomonas sp. | reverse complement strand
AGTTTCCATCCTTGATGATTGAAGCTAAGTGTTCCGGTTACATTATGTTTACTGTTACCACTCAATTGCCTTTTACTTTTTTTATCTTTAGCATCTGCAAATGAGTATGCTCCATTAAATGTGAATTGATTTAAGAACATCCACTGAATAGATAAATCTATTCCCCGAATACGAACCGCACTAAAGTTTTCGTACGACCAAATAGGATAATTTTCTCCAGGCTTTTTCTCAAGCGTATTCATACTTATTTTGTCGGATAATCGATTGTGATAAAAAGAAACTGACGCGTTAAAATTAGGTTTTATATATTCAGCCGAAATATATTTATACCAACTAGTTTCCGGTTTCAAGTTAGGATTACCTTTGATATGTGACATACCCCCATGGTCAAAGTCATAATACATTTCCAGCATTGTCGGAGCTTTAAATCCATTGCTTATTCCCCCTCTGAAACGGTAATTGGTTAATTGGTACATTGCCGAAATTGAGGGAGAAAGATGAGAACCAAATTCTTTATGCTTTATGTATCTGATACCTGGAACAACATCTAAATTTTTAATCAATGAAACCGTTGCTTGGGCAAAGACATTATGATTGTATGCCTTACGTTCTTTAATATTTTTATTTGATCCTGAAAAAAGATTTGTAGAATATGCACTTTCTCTGTTATGTTCATATCCTCCTATGATCTCAAATTTATCGGATGGCTTCCAAGAGTCCTGTATTTTATATGTAGTATAAATATTTTTAGCTTTGAGACTATCCTTAGGTGACAAGTTCGGGCGAACGATATATTGTCTTAATATGTCTTCGTGATAACTCAGTTGCAAAGTATTTATATCTGAGAACTTATAATTAACTTTACCATTTATCGTATAATTCTTATCATTCCCATGTGTCGTTTTTTTGCTGCCCGGAGGATTGAGTCGGTATCTGTTATAATAAGTCCCATCAATTTCGGCATCCAAGTGTTGATTAAATTTATATCCTAACTTTTCAGATACAGACATGTCCCGATAAGGGTCCATTGCGTAACTTTTGCTTGGATCTAATTTATAACCATCTTTTCGTTTGAAATTATAATATGTTTTGCTATAAAGATTTTGGATATTTAACGATACCATCGCATCCGCATTTTTTTCTTTAAACTTCGAAATACGTCCTTGCAAAAATCCACTTGCTTTTTGTTGGCTTCTTTTCGTTATAATATTAATAACCATTCCTATAGCGTTTGAACCATATAATACGGATGAAGCACCCTGTAATATTTCTATACGCTCTACATCTGCTATATTGAGTCTTGAATAATTTACGCTTTCGGCTCTATCGGGAGCCATACGTTCCCCATCAACCAAGATGAGGTTGTAATTATTACCTAATCCTTGAATTTTCATTTGATCTCCGTGATTAGGATCAGGGTCGAAATGAACGCTTGGTAAAGTACTCTCAAGAGCATCCAAGACTGTAGTTGCGCCAATGTTTTGTAATTGTTCTGATGTTATAACCTTTGTTAATATAGGTGTATTTTTTAGAGTACGGTTTGTACCCGTACCTGTAACTACAACCGTATTTAAGAAGTTATTTTTTTCTTTTAAGAAGAAAATATTGCTTTTCGAAGAATTTGCATTACAAATGTTTTCTTCATACCCAATACAATTGATCACAAGGTTTATATCATTTGATTTTGTTTGAAGCATGAAAAATCCGTTTTCATCACTTGATGTTCCATTTGTAGTTCCTTTAACAATAATATTAGCTCCGGATATTGGTTTCTTGTTCGTATCGTAAACGTATCCTTCAATTTTTTGGGCATAAATTGCCTGTATGATAATCCAAAGGACTATCATGATAAATGTTTTTTTAATCATTATTTAGGTTATTTTATCTGATGAATAGATTTTGTTTTTACATAATTTTAGTATACCAATTTATAAGCACAAAAGTATTAAGTAGTAAAATAGAATTCAATCCCTAAAAATTGCGAATTATTGTTAAGGTAATACCTATTTGTGGGTATTTATATATGTTGGTTACGTAGCATTATGATTATCTGTATTTTTCGTGTAATGTATTGATTATGAATTTTTAAATTTATTTTTTTTAGATCGTGTTCCTATGTTTTGATACTTTAATAAAATGCTGTTTAACGCTATCTCGTATTTGTTAAATACAAATCTTGTAATTATGAAAAAAGTAATAAGTATATTTCGGGATTTATAGGTCAACATAAACTACTCAAAATTACATGAGCTAGATTAGCGACCGATACAATATACTATTTGTTTAAAAATTTTCATATGTTAATAATAAGCATTTCAAAGAGAACATTATAACATTCAATCAATCCGAAGAAATAAAGCGTCTTATCGGGATAGAATGTCTTAATGAAATGATGAAAAAACTTTTATAAACTTTTGTTTAAGTAGACTTCATTATAATGATGTTTCAAATATTACCCGAAATTAATCGTAATAATGCGCTAAAAAATGATGTACTTGTGTACTTGCTTAAATTGTTAATTCATAGATAATTGAAGTGATATGTTGAAAAATCCTAAACTAATTCTTTTCTTTTCCTTGTTTAGTTTATAATATAAAATATTGTTGATTTAATAATCTATTTGGATTTTACGCAGTTTTTTGAAATGCCATATTCGGTTAGGGGTTATATTATAAAAATTTATAGCCTATAATTGGCAATATTGCATTAAAATTTATAAATAATATAATAATGAATATGTAAAAAAATCTATTGCCGCCTTAAAAAAGATGTAGAATTTATTATTACCGCTCGACCATTATCTACTTTCAGAAAGCCGTTATCAATAGCTTTAACTATCCCCCGATGCATTGCCGCATCAACATTAGATCCACCTCGTCCAAAGCCCAAAAGCTGAGCTGAAAGCCTGTATAAATCACTTGTTGGCAAACTAATTTCATTAGTCAATATATACTTCATCGCATTGGAGACTTCTTCGGGCGGAAGATCAATCGCATCTCTCGATCCGGCTCTGAAAAGATCATATTCCCTACATTGCTTTTCATCCAACCAATAGAAAACCAAATCTTCATATTGGGATACATAAAAATCAGTAGACTGCAACAGCTCATTAAGATAACTGTCCAGACGTTGCCCTAATCTTGAAATACCCCATGCCGCAAGCACTCTTTTACAAAGCAACGACTTACTGATAGGCGCTTCTGTCTCCATAACCTTTTTAATTTGATTCAATATTATGGTTTTGTATTCGGGATATAGGAACTCATCTTTCGAATATGGTAAAGGTTTTAATTCGGTTATCTGATAAAATATTACATTATTTTCAGCCGTCTCGATCGGGAATGACGCATCCATTGTTGTTTTATCTACCGCCTCCACGCTTTTTTGCGGAGTTACAACCTCCTCATCTACAACAGTATTTTCTGTATCATTCAATGCTTCCTCTATAGTCGCCAAAACTTCATTGGAGTTTTCCCACCAATCTAAAGTCCATATTTTTATTATTTTCCAACCAAGCATTTTCAGTACGCTATTCTGTACGATTTCCCTGTCCCGAACTGTTTTAGCACGTCGGTAGTTTTCCCCGTCGCATATAATGCCAAGTTTATATCTGGAAGGATTGTCATTATCAACAATCCCTATATCAATTCTATACCCTGAACAACCTATGTTTGTATCGACATTGTAACCTAAACTTTCGAGTTGCTTGGCTATTAGATCGTTTATAGAATGTTCTGCAACAGTATTTTGTGAACTATTTGCGATTTGCCCATTTCTTTCAGCATATTCTAAGAATCTTTTCAATCCCGCAACTCCGATGGCGCCTGTCCGTTTAAGGTCAATTTGCTCCGAACGTAAAGTCGAATATATTATCATTTCGTATCTGGCTCTCGACACGGCTACATTCAATCTTCGTTCGCCTCCATCCCTGTTAAGAGGACCAAAATTCATACTTATGCGACCGTCTTTATCAGGACCATATCCCACCGAAAACAAAATGATATCCCGTTCATCCCCTTGTACATTTTCTAAATTTTTGATAAATAAAGGTTCTTCACATTCCAGTGCCAGACTTTCCAACTGTGGATTGAATATGAAAACATCCGATAGTAAATCTTCAATAAGAGATTGTTGGACAGAACTGAATGTAACAACTCCGATACTTCTTTTTCGAAGATTCTCGTCTTTCAACCTTCTTACTATTTCGTCTACAATAGCTTGTGCTTCCGCTTTGTTTTGCCGGGACTTACCTTTGTCATAATGCCCCTCAATAGGTACAAATCTGACCTTAGATTCAATATTATCAGGCGAAGGGAAGGTTAATAGTTTATTGTCATAATATTCGGAATTACTAAATGCTATTAAGCTTTCATGCTTGCTCCGATAATGCCAAAGTAAATGCTTAGAAGGCATGGAAAGTGCCAGACAATCGTCAAGAATACTATCCAAATCTTCCATTTCAATATTATCTTCGTCAGTAGAATTTACTGAGAAGAAATTAGTTGGAGGCATTTGTTTCGGGTCGCCTACAATCACAACGTTTTTTCCTCGGGCGATAGCTCCTACAGCTTCATAAGTCGGCATTTGAGATGCTTCATCAAAGACTATAAGGTCAAATTTATCCGCGTCTACGTCTATATACTGAGCTACGGATATTGGACTCATCAACATACAAGGACACATTCTTGGTAGCAGAGTAGGGATAAGATCAAATAATCTGCGGATGGAGATACCACGCGCATTGTTTCGGATATTTCGTTGCAGAATACCGACTTCGGAACTTTGAGTAGCTTCACGAGTGAAAGACGGAAGATTGGCTGCCAGTCTAGCTACCAATTCTTTTCTAGTCAACTGCTCAAAATCTTCTACAAGGCTTTTATATTTTTCAATCGTATTATTGAAAATCTTCCCTTTAAATAGTTGCAGATTTGGTTCGAGAGAGATAATGTATTCGATTACAGCCTTGTAAAAACTTTTGTTGAATATGTTTAGAAGATTTGCCGTTTCAATGTTGTTATCCTTATATTGGTCAGCGACAAAATCTATTTTTAATGTTTTCATTTCATTGTAGACCCGTAACCATTGGTACCAATCTCTGAGTTTATCTACATTATCGTACCAAATATTGAGCTGGTCTAATGCGGATTCAATCCAGTTATCAGATTCCTTGTATAAAGTATCTTCACTTGTACCCAATATGTCATACAAATGTTTTTCATGCCTATCCAGTTTTGATATCAGACTGTTTATTGTAATCAAAGCTTCTCCATGTATTCTTTTAAATGTATCGATCCCATCTGATAATTGTAGGGATAATTCACGCTTTATATTTGTAGCTTTAGATATATCTTTTGTATGTTCCAGTATTAATGAATTAATAATTGAAGTGTCTGTAATTATCAGTTATATTGTTTTCCAATCTTCGCTACAATTATATCCATACTTTTTAAAGTACCGGGGTATATAGTCCTCGTATTTTTTAAAATAAATTTTTTATGATTGAAATTCAATTATATCTTGTA
>CALYRA010000118.1 GCA_945292135.1 uncultured Dysgonomonas sp. | reverse complement strand
GGTTATCCATCAATACCGGATCAGTCGATTAATTTCCTATTGAATGATGACCTTTTGCAATCAGACGAAATGGGAGTAGTACTGACGGAAAATGGTGTAATGATACCAAATGCCACAGTAAGTGGTATTATAATATCTCATCCGCAATCCAAATATTTTAATGTCGGAAAAATATTGGGAGACCAAGCAAAAACTTATATAGAGAAGAGAGGAGAAGATTCAGAAAAAATACGTAAATTTTTAGCTGCTAATTTAGTTTAAATTATCACTCGGTTATAGTATTGTTTAACACAATATACCTATTAATAAATAGGTTCGTTAAACATATTTATTCAGATAATTTTAATTTGGTTTTGTATGGATAAGCTATTAAATTGGTAGGGAAAAAAGAAGACAAAATTGTTTATTACCAATTATATTCTTTTAAAATTATAAAGTCAGAATTAATAAATATAAAAGTTAATATTGTTTGTTTAAAACATAATAGCAATCATGCAAGATTAATTACTATATTTTTGCAAAAAGACAAGCTTTTTAGCAACCTATTTGATTCTTTGGTATTTTAAAGATATTAATTCACTATTGATCTTGAAGCAGAACGATATACGATAAATTAAAAAGATATTATATAAACAGAAATGGGATTTTTTGATCTATTATCTTATGATTTTTTTCAGAATGCTTTATTAGGTAGTTTATTAGCCAGTATAGCTTGTGGTATAATAGGTACATATATAGTAGTTCGCCGGTTAGTATTTGTAAGCGGAGGGATTACGCATGCTTCTATGGGGGGAATAGGTATTGGATTATATTATGGTATCAATCCGATATTTGCGGCTATGATATTTTCTATTTTATCTGCTTTTGGTATTGAATGGTTATCATCGAAACAGGAAGTTCGTGAAGACTCGGCAATAGCTACCTTATGGTCTTTAGGAATGGCTATTGGAATTATTTTTATATATATGAAACCGGGTTATGCGCCAAGTATATCCGATTACCTTTTTGGAAATATATTGACGATTACGACTAAGGATATTATCTATTTGGGAATATTATCGTTAGTTCTTACGATTATTTTTATATTATTCAGAAGAGAAATATTATATACGGCTTTCGATTCTGATTTTGCCAAAACGCGTAATCTTCCGGTTACCTTTATCAAATATTCCATGATGATGTTTATAGCATTGACAATAGTATTGTCTATCAGATTGGTTGGAATAGTCTTACTTATGTCCCTGTTAACCGTACCTCAAATGACGGCTAATCTATTTACGGCAAACTTTTCTAAAATGATAGGATTATCAATCTTAATAGGTTTTTTAGGTTGCATTATAGGCTTATATTTATCAGCTCTTTTAGATGTGCCATCAGGAGTATTTATTATTTTCACTCAAATAATAATTTTCCTTATAGTACGCGTTTATTTTCGTTTAGCTCAAAAAAGAAAATTACACAAAGCTTAATTTTTTTTCTTATTTAATGTCAGCATCTTCGGAAAAGATATATCTCTCACCGTTGATTTTCTAAATAATAACGCGCCAATACATATTCCTATAGCTAAGGTAAATAATAAGGACATTGTTAAGGTCAAATAATGCGACATATCTATCAATATAGAAGGATCTTTTTCGACCCTTTCCAAGTCAGTCAATTTTATTCCGGCCATCATTGTTCTGTATGCAAATAATCCGGGAATCATTGTTATACATGCAGGCATCGTAAATACAACAGGCGGGCTGTTTACTTTATGAGCTGTAACAATTCCCACTAATCCAATAAATATTGAACCTGCTAATGTCGATGTAATTAGTCCCAGATCTAATTCTATTAATACGAATCTAATGCAATGACCTAAACCACCCAATAACCCTGCAACTAATAATAAACGTTTGGGAGAACCGAATAATACGCCCCATCCGATTGCTACAATAAAAGCAATTCCGAAATCGCGTAAAACTGAAAATAAAGATAACTCCATTTCTTTTAAAAATTATCTATTCCTAATAAAGTTATACAAAGGGTCATTCCCGTAGCTATACACAGTAGGATAAAACCTGAAAACATCGCTCTATTCATAGCAGAAGATAAATAACCTTCGATCAGGTCTATAACAGTATTTATAAGCGGCACTCCGGGTATCAGATACAAAACGGCGGTTGCCATTGCAGCTTCAGGATGTTCGCCTATATTATAGATACTTCCTAAGCCGGATATCAGAGTTGTAACAAAAGCCGCAATTGCAATTGCAATCATGGGATTGAAATTCATCTTTGATATTCGTGATTTGATACAGAATCCTATAAACGCCCCTAAAAAAGCGATCAATGCATTATAAATATCACCAAAGGAGAAAAAACATAATCCTGCGCAAGATACTCCCACTGCAAGAGCTACAACAGGTTCTTTGTAGCTTGACTTCTTTTTTATTTCGGCAAATTCTTTTTCTACAATATCTATTGAAAGTTTTTCGTCCCACACACGCCAAGAAAGATGAGAAACTTCAGTCAGTACAGCCAAATGTACATTATGAGATGGAGATGATTTATATCTGGTAATAGTGTTAGAAGTATCATCTAAATCTTTAACAGTAATTTGTAACCCTCGGAAAGATGGATTCAAATCAATTTCAAATCTCCATACGACAGCCAATCGGGTCAGATTACTCGCTAATCGACCGCAATGGGCGCCTGATGCTAACATATAGATACCCATATCCAACATTAAATCGGCAAGTCTCTGAGCTGAAATATTTTTATCAGACGTAGATTTATTTAAGCTATTATCGGAAATCATATTTTGAAAAATATACTGCAAAGATATAAAACTATAATAAAATGAATTGATTTCATGTTTTTTTTGCTCGCTTATGATATTCATTTATATTTGTATTAAACAATTATCACAAATATACGGTTGTGGGAAAAAAAGATATTTATTTCATTGTGAACCCTGTATCGGGAACTACCAATAAAAGTAATATTCCGGAACAAGCTAAAACGATATTAGATTCTTCTCGATTTAACTTTCAAATTAAGAGAACTGAATATGCAGGACATGGTTATGAATTGGCTCGTCAGGCTGCAGCCGACGGTATAGACTACGTTATTGCTGTTGGTGGTGACGGTACAGTCAATGAAGTAGGGCGAGGGCTCATAAATTCTGATACGGCGATGGGGATTATACCTCTTGGCTCAGGAAATGGGTTGGCAAGAGATTTGGGCATTTCTACAAATGTCAAAAAAGCGATGTCTGTTCTTAATCAAGAAAAAGTTATCATAATGGATTACGCAAAAGCAAATGACCGTATATTTTTCTGTACATGCGGAATCGGTTTTGATGCAATCGTTGCGGATAAAGTAGCCGGAAGCAAAAACAGAGGATTTTTAATGTATTTGCAAAAAATGATAAGTACATTTTTCACAAGGAAGCCAGATACTTATAAAATTATATATCCCGAAGGAACAATAGAGCAGCAAATGTTTTTAGTGACATGCGCCAATACAGGTCAATATGGCTATAACGCATATATCGCTCCTCATGCGGATGTGCAAGACGGATTATTAGATATAACTATTTTAAAGCCAATAAATCTTCTCAATGTACCTAAAATAGGTATTCAGATGTTTAAGAAAACACTATATAAAAATAAGAAGATGATAGGCATAAAAACGAATGAAGTTACTATCGGTAGAGAGAAAGAAGGTCCGATGCACTTGGATGGAGATTCATATATTATGGGAAAAGAAATTCATGTACAAATTATCCCTAAGGGATTGAAGATGCTTGTGCCATGATTGGCAAATAATATATAAAAAACTCCTAATCTATTAAAGTTAGGAGTTTTTTTTACATGCTGATTATTATTAGTTTAGTTTATCTAAAATTTCATCTAAAGCGTTTGAAAGCCCTTCTAAATTTTTGCCACCGGCTGTAGCAAAATGAGGTTGTCCACCTCCACCGCCTTGTATATGTTTAGCAGCGTCACGAATTAGTTGAGACGCATTGAGTCCATCCTTTACAAGGTCATCACTTATCATTACTGTTAGTATTGGCTTGTTTTCATTATCTGTTGCGCCAACAAATATACTTTTGTCGGTATATTCTCCACGAATTTGAAATGCTATATCTTTTACTATATCAGCAGGGAATGAACCTTTCAGGATGAAAACATTTATTCCATTAATAATTTGTTTATTACGTATTATAACTTCCTTGAGCTGTATTGTTTTTTCCTTTACATATTCTTCCATTTTCTTTTTCAAATCCGTATTTTCATCAAAGAATTTATGAAGAGTTTGCAACAAGTTGGGAGTATTGTTAAATAGAGAACGTATTTCATGTATAGTATCTTGTTGTATATAAAAATAATTTTCACAAACTTCTCCCGAAATAGCTTCTATACGGCGAATACCTGCTGCAATAGAGCTTTCACTGATAATACGGAAAGTACCTATTCTGCCTGTTGATGATATATGCGTACCTCCGCATAATTCAATGGAATTACCAAAACGAATAACGCGTACTTCTTCTCCATATTTTTCACCAAACAGAGCCATAGCTCCCATTTCTTTAGCTTCTTTGATTGGAACGTTACGAGACTCGACCAAAGGAATATTTTCTCGTATTTTTGATGTCACATATTTTTCAACTTTTCTAATCTCTTCATCTGAAAGTTTTTGAAAATGCGAAAAGTCAAATCTCAAAACGTTAGGAGAAACAAACGAACCCTTTTGTTCAACATGTACCCCTAATATTTCACGTAAGGCTTCATGCAACAAGTGAGTAGCAGTATGATTACATTCTGTCGCAGTACGATTCTCCTTATTAATTCTCGTTAAAAAAGTCGCAGTTATATCTTCTGGTAATTTATTAAGAATATGTACCGCAAGATTATTTTCTCTTTTCGTATCTATTACCTCAATCTTTTCATTATCGGAAATCAGCCAGCCACTGTCACCGACTTGTCCTCCCATTTCGGCATAAAAAGGTGTTTGGCTGAGCACAACTTGATAATATTCACTGTTTTTTTGTTTCACCTTTCTGTAACGAAGTATTTCGGATTCGCTTTCAGTAAAATCATAACCAATAAATTCGGGTTCTCCTTCTTTCAAAACAATCCAGTCTCCGGTTTGCGTAGCAGCCGCGTTACGAGCGCGTTCTTTTTGTTTTTGCATTTCTACCTCAAACCCTTTGTTATCAACTGTCATATTATTTTCGCGGAGTATGAGTTCAGTCAAATCTAACGGGAAACCATAAGTGTCATATAGTGTAAAGGCATTTACGCCTGATAAAACAGTCGTATTTTTTGCTTTATTTTCACTTATTTGTTTATCAAGAAGCCTTATACCGGTTTCCAAAGTACGAAGGAATGATTCTTCCTCTTCCTTCATTACTTTTTCTATCAAGGTTTTTTGTTGTATCAATTCAGGGTAAGCTTCACCCATTGTATCAATTAACGCTGGAATGAGCTTATACATAAATGATTGATGCTGACCTAAAAATGTATATCAATATCGTACCGCACG
>CALYRA010000117.1 GCA_945292135.1 uncultured Dysgonomonas sp. | reverse complement strand
AAGAATATGTATCTTAAAGCTTTTTATGGTAAATAAATATTTATGAAAACCAACAGAGCAGACATGAGAATTCATGTCTGCTTTGCTTAAATTATACTAATCAACCAAAGGTCAACGACGATATTATCAGTAAAGTAATTTATAAAATATTATTATATAAAATCTTTGATATTTTAATATTTTTTATTTACTTTAAAATAAATAAACCCGAAATCTAACCAAATATTTATATCATGAATACTCTATTAAGTACATTGCTACAGACCCAGATAATGACTATCGAATGGTGGCATATATTACAGAAAGCCTTACCGATATTGCTTGCAGCCGTACCAGTATTACTTTTGATTATCTTAATGGGATTTCTCAAAATGTCAGGAGACAAAAGTGCTGTAATTACTTTAATAGCTTCTATTGCTATAGCCTTGCTTACGTGTAATTTTCCTATTGGCGATGCAGGATTAACCGTCGTATATGGTATACTTAAAGCTATATTCCCGATTCTTATCATTATCATAATGGCTATATTCAGCTATAATATATTAGTCCATACGGGCAAAATGGAAATTATAAAACAACAATTCTCATCAATTTCTTCCAATAAATGTATTCAGGTTCTTTTATTGACATGGGGGTTTGGAGGATTACTTGAAGGTATGGCGGGATTTGGTACTGCAGTCGCTATTCCTGCCGCAATTCTTATCAGCTTAGGATTTAAACCTGTATTTTCCGCCGTAGCCAGTCTTATAGCTAATAGCGTAGCCACAGGATTTGGCGCTGTAGGTACTCCGGTGAAAGTGCTGGCGGAACAAGCAGGATTACAAGATGTACAAACATTAAGTACGCAAGTTGTAATACAGTTATCCCCACTTATGATATTGATTCCATTTATATTGGTATACATGACTGATCCAAGGGCAAAAGCTATACCAAAACATATTGTTTTGAGTTTAGTTGTAGGAATTGTGTCTCTTATATCTCAATTTATAGCTGCTAAATATATGGGCGCTGAAACTCCTGCCATTTTAGGTAGCATAGCATCTATTATAGCAATCGTTATATATGCTAAAATAACCGAGAAAAAAGAAGATAAGGAATTGAAAGCTAATTCGCCAAAACATAATATGTCTGATATTATAAAAGCTTGGAGAGTATATGGTCTGATTCTTATTTTAGTCATACTAACAAGTCCTTTGTTACCATTCCGAAGTATTCTTGCACCGATTTTAACATCCGTTTTTAGTTTCGATATTCTTGATACTGTCACAGGAAATAAATTACCACATACTATTAAGATATCATGGCTTATAGATGCCGGAGTAATCTTATTTATTGGTTCGGTAGTTGGAGGTTTGATACAAGGTGGCAAAATAGGTGAAATATTTAAAGTATTGGGACGTGTAGTGATACAACAAAAGAAAACTATAATAACCGTATGTTCATTAATAGCAATGTCTTCAATTATGGATTTTGCCGGAATGATTGGTACATTGGGAACTGCACTTGCTTTCGCAACAGGTTCGTTCTATCCATTATTCGCCCCTACAATAGGTTGTTTAGGTACCTTCCTTACTGGTAGCGACACATCATCAAATATTCTATTCGGAAAATTGCAATCATCAGTTGCAGGGTCTATTAACGCAGATCCAAGTTGGCTAGCCGGAGCTAATACTGCCGGGGCTACCGGTGGTAAAATTATTTCGCCTCAAAGTATAGCTGTCGCAACATCAGCTTGCGGGCAACAAGGCAAAGAAGGCGAGATTATGAAGAAAGCTCTTCCTTATGCTTTGATATATATTGTTGTAGCCGGATTGATGGTCTACTTTGTTCCAAAAATAATGGGAACTGTTATATTCTAAAAAATTACGATCAACATAATAAAATATCATCAAAATGAAAGTAGGATTATTTATTCCATGCTATGTCAATGCCATTTATCCGGAAGTTGGTGTAGCAACTTACAAGTTGCTATATCATTTAGGATTGGATATTGACTATCCGGTAGATCAGACATGTTGCGGTCAGCCGATGGCAAACGGAGGTTTTGAAGACAAGGCTATTCCTTTGGCTAAAATCTTTGATAAGCTATTCGAGAAATATGATTATGTGGTGGCTCCTTCTGCCAGTTGCGCTGCATTTGTAAAAGAAAACCATCCAATATTACTCGAAAAGGAAGGACATTTGTGCCAAACGAGTGGAAAAATATATGATGTTTGCGAGTTTTTGCATGATATTATAAAAGTAAATAAACTTCCCGGCAAGTTTCCCCATAAAGTTAGTATACACAATAGTTGTCACGGCGTGAGGGAATTACATCTTTCATCCGCCAGCGAATTAAATATTCCGAAATATTCAAAGATTAAAAACCTTCTTTCGTTAATTGATGGTGTAGAAGTTTTCGAACCTCAAAAAGTTGATGAATGCTGCGGATTTGGAGGAATGTTTTCGATCGAAGAAACTTCCGTTTCGGTATGTATGGGACAAGACAAATTGAAAAATCACATTGCAACCGGAGCCGAATACATTACCGGAGCCGACAGTTCTTGTATGATGCATATGCAAGGAATCGTGGGAAGGGAGAAACTCCCTATTAAGTTTATTCATGCCGTACAAATTTTAGCTTCAGGATTATGAGCACCAAACATACTATAGCGGCTGACCGCTTTATAGCCAACAAAGAACAGGAACAGTGGCATAACGAAACTCTTTGGTTCGTTCGCGAGAAACGTGACAGAATGGCAATGCTTATTCCGGAATGGGAACAATTGCGTGATACGGCAAGCAAAATAAAGATGCATACAGTAAGTCATTTAGATGAATATATTGAACAATTTTCTAAAAATGCTGAGGCTAATGGTATTGTCGTACATTGGGCAAAAGACGCTCTGGAGCATAACGAAATTGTCTATAAAATACTTGAGAAGCACAAGACTAAAAAACTCGTAAAAAGTAAGTCGATGCTTACAGAAGAATGTCATCTCAATCCTTATTTGGAATCAAAAGGCATAGATGTAGTAGAAAGTGATCTCGGGGAACGTATTTTGCAGCTAATGAATCAACCCCCAAGTCACATTGTAATGCCTGCTATACATCTTAAACGACAAGAAGTAGGTAAACTGTTTGAAGAAAAACTTCATACTGAAAAAGATAATAGTGATCCGACTTATCTCACCAGAGCGGCGCGCGCGCACCTCAGAAATGAATTCTTGACAGCAGACGTGGGTATGACAGGATGTAACTTCGGTATCGCCGAAACGGGTGACGTAGTCGTATGTACTAATGAGGGAAATGCTGATATGGGGACTTCTTTACCAAAAGTACATATTGTATCAATGGGTATAGAAAAGATTATTCCGAATCATAAAGCTTTGAGCGTTTATACTCGATTATTGGCTCGTTCGGCAACCGGACAACCTTCTACAACTTATACTTCACATTTCCGAAAACCTATAAAAAACGGTGAAATGCACATTGTTCTGGTAGATAATGGACGCAGTGAAATACTGGGCAATGATGAACATATCCAAATGTTAAAATGTATTCGTTGTGGAGCATGTATGAATACATGCCCTGTATATCGTCGTAGTGGAGGTTATTCTTACACGTATTTTATACCGGGACCGGTAGGCGTTAATCTCGGTATGTTAAAATCGCCGGAGAAATATTTTGATAACGTTTCAGCTTGTACTCTTTGCTACTCATGTAATAATGTTTGTCCCGCTAAAATTGATCTTGCCGATCAAATATATCGTTGGAGACAAAATCTTGATTCATTCGGTAAAGCCAATTCTTTGAAGAAAATCATGTCCGGTGGTCTCAAATTCTTATTCAAACATCCGGGTTTATATAACTTTTCGCTGAAAATGGCTCCTATTGTAAATCATATGCCACGTTTCCTTATCTATAATGGTCTGAACGATTGGGGTAAGGGTCGCGAGTTGCCTAAATTTGCAAGTGAATCATTTACCTCGATGTGGAAGAAAGGTAAAATTCAAAAAATGCGGAATAATGCTTAATAGTACGTATTAAAATCTAAAGACAAAAAATCATGAGCAGTAAACAAGCCATATTAGATAATATAAAACGAAATATACGAGCAAAATACGATATGCCCGATATAGATAGTATTAATGGTATTCAATATCCTGATATTGAAAAACAATTTATCGAAATCAGTAAAACGGTAGGTGGTAATGCCATAATTCTTCAACCGGGCGAGGATATAAACGAGGTAATTAAAAGTTCTTATCCTGATGCTAAAGTCATAGCCAGCAATTTGCCCGATATTACAATCGCGACGATCAATCCGGACGACATTGGCGATCCTCACGAGTTGAATGGTACAGATCTTGGTATTATTCAGGGTGAAATAGGGGTTGCCGAAAATGGTTGCGTATGGATTCCTCAGAACGTAAAGCAAAAGGTCGTTTATTTTATATCCGAATATCTTGTAATCGTTTTAGACAAAAAGAATTTAGTAAATAATATGCATGAAGCATATAAGAAAATTCAATTTGGGGATAAAGGATTCGGTGTTTTTATATCAGGACCTTCCAAAACAGCTGATATTGAGCAAGCGCTTGTGGTAGGAGCACATGGAGCTAAAGGCGTTATGATAATACTTCGTTAATTATATGTATTTCTGAAATATCAGATGGGGCTTATACTTTATAAAAAAGGTTAAGCCCTTTCTTTGGTCTCTTTCATTTTTTTGAGATCATATAAAGCATAACGAAATATAAGTTTTAATCCGAGTCGATCTCTATTTTTCTTATTATTACACTCCTTCTGATATTATAGGATTTTGCATTATCTCTTTTGAGACATTTTCCGATATTTCATTTTCATATTAAACAATCCTATATTGTTATAAACCAAAACGTTTTTTATCATTTTTTCACATATTGGCTGATAAAGTGCTTGCAAATTTTCATTAGAAAAAAATCTCTGAATCTTGATATCCAATTAAAAAAGGTTTTAAAAACAATACATATAAATCAAGATTATCATATTATATCAGCTCAGATTTATTAGTAATCTGTTTATAAACATCTTTATTTTCTTTATTCAATGCCTTTTAAGTTCAATTGAGATTATAGCTGCGTCTTGTTTATTATAAAAAATTGTTGAGCAGGCATAAACTAATTAATCTTTCGATAATATTTTATAACCATTCTAAATAACGCTTGAAAAATGATAAATATCTAATAAAAAGATGCATCTTTGTACTCCAATTAAAAATGTTTAATACTCTATGTTACTATCTGAACTGAAGACCGGCGAAACCGGTATTATTGTAAAGGTAAACGGTAGCGGCGCATTTCGCAAGCGCATTCTTGAAATGGGTTTTATTAAAGGGAAGACCATTACGGTGATATTAAATGCTCCCTTAAAAGATCCAATTAAATATAAAATAATGGATTATGAAGTTTCATTACGAAGAAGTGAAGCCCAATTAATAGAGGTTGCATATCCAAGTAATGAACAAAATGATGAAATCATAAGTGAAAGCCACTCCCAATTATCATTTGAAACAACAGATCAGAAAACAAAAATAAAAAC
>CALYRA010000116.1 GCA_945292135.1 uncultured Dysgonomonas sp. | reverse complement strand
TGCACGAAATTTGCACACCCTTTTGCGCATGTTCCAGTTTTCACAATCCCAATTTTATAATAAAAGATAGTTTTGATCTGGTAAATATGAATACCGATCCGGTAAAGAAGATCGCTATTTATAATGAAAACACGACTTCACCTCATCTGGATAGTTTCTGGAGACCCCCTAAAGCTTAAAATATAACGTATTTAAATTCATTTGATATGTCAGTATGCGGGATATATCATATAAATCTATTGTTGTATTTTAATATCAAAATATGTTTCAAAAACTAATAAAATTCTCAATAGAGAATAAATTGGTAATTGGTTTTATGACCTTGGCTCTTATTATTGGAGGATCATATTCACTATCCCAATTACCTTTCGACTCTACCCCTGATATAACAAACAATCAGGTGCAAGTCATAACCCAAGCTCCTTCGCTGGGAGCGCAGGAAGTAGAACAATTCATCACTACCCCTTTAGAAATGGCTTTGGCAAATATTCCTGAAGTCATTGAAAGAAGAAGTATAAGCCGGAGCGGGTTATCAGTTATAACTATTGTGTTTAAAGAAGAAGCCGATATCTATTGGGCTCGCCAACAAGTAAGTCAGCAATTAAAAGAAGCGGAAGAAGTCATTCCCGAAGGATTAGGTAAGATTAGTTTGGCTCCTATAACCACAGGATTAGGGGAGATTTATCATTATACGATACGCGCAAAAAAAGGCTATGAAGATAAATACAGTATATCTGATTTGCGCACTATGCAAGATTGGATTGTTAGAAAGCAACTGTCGGGGACGGAAGGTGTCGCCGAAATAAGCGGGTGGGGAGGTTTTGTAAAACAATACGAAGTTGCTATAAACGCCGATAAACTGAATGCAGTAAATATCACAATTCCTGAACTATACAAAGCGCTTGAAGATAACAATGAAAATACAGGAGGAAGCTATATCGAGCAATATAGTAATCAATATTTCATCCGGGGGATAGGCATTGTAAAATCGTTGGAAGATATTGAGAAGATACCGATCAAGACTATAAACGGTACGCCTATTTTAGTTCGAGATATAGCCAAAGTCCAATATGGCAGTGCGACACGCTACGGCGCAGTAACACGAAACGGTGAAGGAGAAGTTGTCGCGGGAATTACCTTGATGCTAAAAGGGGAAAATTTCCAAGAAGTCATCAAAAATGTAAAAGAACGTATGAATCAGGTACAAAAGAGCTTACCTGAAGGAGTCGTTATAGAGCCATTTATCGACAGGACGCAATTGGTAAACAGAGTAACGGATACTATAATTAAGAATCTCATAGAAGGCGGTTTAATAGTCATATTCATCCTTGTACTCTTTTTAGGTAATTATAGAGCCGGATTAGTTGTAGCATCGGTAATCCCATTATCTATGCTTTTTGCATTCGGAATGATGCGGATATTTGAAGTAAGCGGAAACCTTATGAGTCTCGGGGCAATAGACTTTGGATTGATTGTAGATGGGGCAGTAATCATTGTTGAAGCAGTCTGTCACCATATCGCAATCATGAAAGACCGATATAAAGGACGATTGCTTACGCAGTCTGAAATGGATATGGAAGTATACGATTCCGCCTCTAAAATAAGAAATAGCGCAGCTTTCGGAGAAATAATTATCATGATTGTATATATACCACTTTTTACGCTGGTTGGTATAGAAGGCAAAATGTTTAAGCCTATGGCTATGACGGTTTTCTTTGCGATATTAGGCGCATTTATTCTTTCCCTTACATATGTGCCAATGGCAAGCGCCCTGTTTTTAAGTAAAAAAACCGAGCATAAAAAGAATATATCAGATAAACTGATGGATAAACTCAGTAATTTTTATCGACCAATTATTGCTAAAAGCCTAAATTGGAGTAAAACATTAATAATAAGTATGATTGCTTTGTTTGCAGTCAGTATATACATATTTAGCAGAATGGGAGGAGAATTTATCCCCAATCTTGATGAAGGAGACTTTGCCGCAGAAATAAGTATGGCACAGGGAACATCCTTATCACAGATGATTAAGAGCTGTTCACAGGCTGAAAAAATACTTAAAGATCAATTTCCGGAAGTCAAACAAGCGGTAAGCCGTATAGGCAGCGCCGAAATACCTACCGATCCGATGCCTATTGAACGAGCGGATTTGATGATTGCTTTGATACCCAAGAAAGATTGGACATCGGCTAAGACAAAAGAAGAACTGATGGAAAAGATGGAAAAAGCCATGAGCGTTATACCCGGATTAGGCGTTGAAATGACGCAACCGATACAAATGCGTACCAATGAGCTGATAACAGGTATTAAGCAGGATGTGGCTATAAAAATCTATGGAAACGACTTGGAAGTACTTAGCAAATCCGCCAATAAAGTTGCTTCATTAATTAAAAAGGTAAAAGGAGTCAGTGATCCCTATGTGGAGAAAGTGACAGGATTGCCACAAATTCAGGTGATTTATAATCGGGATAAACTAGCTAAATATGATATATCAATCAAAGATGCGAATATGGTATTAAAAACCGAATTTGCCGGAAGTGAAGCAGGATATGTTTTTGAAGAAGATCGTAGATTTGATTTAGTATTGAGAATGGATAAAGAGTTAAGAAACGATATTACCTCCTTGGAAAATTTATATTTGCCGCTAAAGTCAGGAGGGTCTGTGCCTCTTTCACAAGTAGCGGAAATAAAATATGAAAATGCTCCCGCTCAGGTGACGCGAGAAGATGGCGAACGGCGTATCTATGTCGGTTTTAATGTCAGAGGTCGTGATATACAAAGTACAGTATTTGATATTCAGGATATATTGGATAAAGAATTTAAATTACCCGTTGGATATTATTATACATACGGAGGACAGTTTCAAAACTTGAAAGAAGCGAAAGACAGATTGATAGTAGCCGTACCACTCGCATTATTATTAATCTTTTTCCTACTTTACGTAACTTTGAAAAGTATAAAAGAATCTCTGTTTATTTTTTCAGCAATACCCCTCTCAGCTATTGGTGGTATCTGGGCTTTGTGGTTACGTGATATCCCATTCAGTATTTCGGCAGGAGTAGGATTTATTGCGTTATTTGGCGTTGCGGTATTAAACGGAATTGTTTTGATAGGACAATTCAACTCATTCGAGAAAGAAGGCGTCATGGATATTCGTCAGCGAGTAATTGAAGGATGTATGCTTCGTTTGCGTCCGGTTATAATGACAGCGCTCGTAGCCTCATTAGGTTTTCTTCCAATGGCATTATCAACAGGAGACGGAGCTGAGGTGCAGAGACCGCTTGCTACAGTTGTGATCGGAGGATTGTTAACTGCGACCATTCTTACGCTTGTCGTATTACCTTCTATTTATAAAACATTCACTAAAAAATAGGCAGAGATGAAAACAAAAATTATATTATCGTCTATTGCAACTATAATAATAGCAATTGTTTTTTCTCCGAATATATTTGGGCAAAACACAAAAATATCATTGTCAGATTGTATTCAAATTGCTTTAGACAACAACCTAACCATGAAATCGGGGCGTATATTAATAGAAAAAGCGAAAGATTTAGAAGGTACAGCTTTTAACATTGATAAAACAAACTTTTCTCTAAGTCAAGATCCAACATCGGGAGGAAGTCCCGATAATAGTTTATCCTTAAATCAGAGTTTCGAATTCCCTACGATATACGGTTCTCGCAAAAGACTATTAAAAGCGGAAACGAACTTAGAACGTAGTAATCTTGAGGTAACGCGAAATGAGCTTGTAAAGGAAATATCAGCTATATATTACCGATTGCTTTATGGTAAAGAAATCATCAGAATATTGCAACAACAAGATAGCATTTATAGTAAATTTTTATTTCTTGCAAACGCTAAATTGAACTCCGGCGAGGCCGGTAAGCTCGAACAGATGAATGCGGAGCGAATCTATAATGAAAATAAAATTGAACTACATAAAGCGGAGAAAAACTATCAGAATATGCAATTGATATTGCGACAATGGCTAAAAACAGAGCAATTTATCGAACCTGTAGAGTCTCGTCTGGCAGCTTTAGAAACAAACTATCCTTTCAAAGAATTTGAACCTGAGCAAAATCCTTTAGGAGAAGTATATGAAAATAAAAAGATTATAACCGAAAAAAATCTGAGTGTCATTAAGCAGGGTTATTTGCCAAGTTTCAGCTTTGCATTGAAGAATCAATTTCTTATAAAGGGATTTAATCCATACGACATTCAGAGAAAGCGGTTTGACAAAGGAAGTTTTATGGGCTTTGAAGTAGGGATAAGTATTCCTTTATTTTTTGGTGAACAAAGAGCCAGAACGAAGGCAGCCAAAAGAGAAGTGGAAATAGCAAGGATTCAAAAGGAAGAAGCTATGCTTACGATACATACAAGTTATCAGACCTACCTCAACGAATATAAGAAAGCTAAAAATGCTTTGGATTATTACTCGCTTCGCGGAAATAAACAAGCAGCAGATATGATGCGTATATCTCAAATTTCTTATGAAAATGGGGAAATAAATTATATAGAATATATTCAAAATTTAAAAACGGCAGCCGAAATTCATTTGCAATATGCCAATGCGATAAATGAATATAATCAGACAATCATTATGTTAAACTATCTACAAGGAAACAAATAAAAATTATGGAAAAGATATATATAATATGGATGAGTTTGTCTCTCATACTTTTAGTATCATGCGGTCAAAATTTTAAAAATGAAACAAATACAGAGAAAGAACATACAGAACATTCTCATTCTGAATCATTAGACGTAGAACTGACCGAATCGCAGATGAAAGCGGTGGATATTCAATTAGGTAGAATTGAACAAAAATATTTGAACAGTGTCATTCGCGTAAATGGAGAATTGGCTTTAGATCCACAGAAGAAAGCCGAGGTAACCTCTCTTTTAGGAGGAATTATTAAACAAGTCATGGTGATTGAAGGTCGTTCAGTCAGTATTGGACAAGCCGTAGCATATTTGGAAAATACGGAAATAGTGGAACTTCAAAAAAATTATTTGACTGCGAAAAAGGAAGCTTTGATTGCTGAACAAGAATACCAAAGACAAAAAAGTTTATCATCTCAGGGCGCAGGCATAGAGAAAACTTTGCAACAAGCGAGTGCTAATTACGAAATAACCAAAGCGCAATTAACAGGACTTGAAAAACAACTCAGACAACTATCTATTAGTCCCGATCACGTAGCCGCAGGCAATATAGTTACACAAATTCCAATAAAAGCACCCATCACAGGCACTATCAGTAAAATCAATGTTAGTACGGGAAGTTATGTCGATATGCAAACCCCGCTGATGAGTATTACGGACAATTCCGGGATACACTGTGATGTCAAGGTATTCGAAAAAGATTTTAATATGGTAAAGATAGGGCAGGAAGTAGACATCGCGTTGACGAATCAATCCCGTATCAATCTGAAAGGTCAGATATATGAAATAAACAAATCCTTCGAAGGAGATAGTAAAGCTATCATTGTCCATGCAAATATCAAAAATGAGGCGGATATCAAATTGATTCCGGGTATGTACGTAACAGGGTTAATAAAT
>CALYRA010000115.1 GCA_945292135.1 uncultured Dysgonomonas sp. | reverse complement strand
TATTTTGGTTCTACCGGTTGGCGACTTGGCGTTATTGCTCTGAATGAAAGCAATATCTATGATGATATGCTGACGGCTATTCCCGAAAAAGAAAAACAGCGCCTTGCTAAATTGTATTTTAGTTTGACGGTACATCCCGAAAAGCTCAAGTTTATTGATCGCCTTGTAGCTGATAGTCGTCAGGTTGCCCTCAACCATACAGCAGGTTTATCAACTCCGCAACAGATGCAGATGCTTTTGTTTTCAGCTTATGCTTTATTGGATACTAAGAATATTTATAAAGAAGATTGTATTACATTGTTGCATAAGAGATACAATTTATTGATGAATTGTATGGAATTTCCGGTTCATCCCGATCCCGAACGCGCCGCATATTATTGTACGCTGGATATTCATCAATGGGCAATGAATAATTACGGACAGGAATTTGTCGATTTTCTTGAAAAGAATTTTGAACCTGTGGATATTGTATTTCGTCTGGCCGAAAAATCTTCTATAGTATTGCTTAACGGTGGTGGTTTTGCCGGTCCGCAATGGTCTGTCAGAGTTTCACTCGCTAATCTTGAGGATGATGATTATTGTGTTATCGGTAAAAAACTGCATGATACGATGATGGAGTATGTCGATGCATGGAAAAGCTTGAAATAAAAAACGTAAATCGAAATTTATAAATAAATATTATGAAATCAAATGTTTTGAAGTCTGTTGTTCTGGGGTTAATATGTATTTTGAGTCTCTCTTTGAGTACTTATGCGCAGCCCAAGAAAACAATATATATTCTTGCTACCGGTGGGACTATCGCCGGACAAGGTGATACAGAAGTTACGGCGGGGTATAAATCCGGTGCAATCACCGTAGACGAATTGCTTAAAGCCGTTCCTGAAATTAAGGATATCGCTTATATAAAGGCGGAACAAGTGGCTAATATAGGTAGTCAGGATATGAATGATGAAGTCTGGCTTAAATTAAGTAAACGAGTTAACGAATTGCTTAGCCAAGGCGATGTAGCAGGCGTTGTTATTACTCACGGCACCGATACTCAGGAAGAAACGGCTTATTTCTTGAATCTTACGGTAAAAAGTGAAAAACCTACGATCTTGGTTGGAGCTATGCGACCTTCTACTGCTATCGGAGCCGATGGCCCACGCAATATTTACAATGCGGTCGTAACGGCTGTCGCTCCAGAATCTATTGGTAGAGGAGTTATGGTAGTTATGGATGATAAGATTCTGAGCGCAGATGATTTGGCGAAGACTAATACTTTAAGTGTAGGTACATTTCAGAATCCGAATTATGGACCTTTAGGTATTGTTTACAACGGCAAACCTATTTATACCCGGCAATCTTTGAAAAGGCATACAGCTAATTCGGAGTTTGATGTAAGTTATATTAAAGAGTTACCGAGAGTCGAAATCATCCTTAGTCATTCCAATGCGACCGGTCTGTTTGTTGAGGCTGCTGTAAAGGCTCATGTCAAAGGTATTGTAACTGCCGGCGTAGGTAATGGTAATCTTACTACCGCATTGCAGGATGCTTTGGAGAAAGCTGTCAAAAACCATGGTATTGCAGTTGTAAGATCATCACGTATTATGACAGGACCTACGGCTCAATGGGACGAAGTTGATGACGACAAGTTGAATTTTTCTGCTTCTTGGTTTATTAATCCGTATAGGGCAAGGGTTTTATTGATGCTGGCTCTTACAAAAACGAAAGACTATAAGGAAATACAGCGTATGTTTTCTGAATATTAAGTACTATTTGTCTAATTGAAAGGGTGTTTGCAATTCTTTTTTGCGCACCTTTTTACTTTAAATTCATTTTTTTATATGAAAATATTGTATTTAATAATCGGGAGTTTATTGTTGTGTGTCGGAGTTTTTGCTCAACACAAGGAAAGTCAGAATATTCTGGACAAACTGTTGTGGGATGATAAGATGTTGAATCTGATGTTGGACACCCGCGTCGATTTTCAGACCATCTTCGATAATGGAAGTCTGGATGAAGCATCATTTGAGGGCCAGACGCTTAAACTATGGATTGTTGGTGAAGTTGTTCCGGGAATTCGTTACAGGGTGCGCCAAAGGTTGAATAAGCCGCAGACCCCATTGCGGGAAGGTTATTCGGCGGCGACAGATCAAGCATGGCTGGCTTTTGACGTAGGTGGTGAGAAATGGACATTTACTGTCGGTAAGCAGTCTGTTCAGTTCGGTACATTTGAATATGATTATAATCCTGCGGATATTTATCAGGGTACGATGGCGTTTAATGATTTGGATGCTTACAAAACTGGAGTGAATGTCGCTTATAAATTTTTAGGACAAGTGATGAATTTGCAGCTTGTGAATTCTGACGCGCCGCAGTTTGCCAGTGAAGAATACAAGAAGAAAGCTTTGGCAATGAATATACTTTGGGAAGGTGATTTGTTAAGAGGTGTCATTAAGACACGATGCGCTTATGGTGCTTTCCAGCATGAGAAAACTAAATTTTATAACTGGCTTACTGCCGGCTTACAGGTGAATGCGCATAAATTCACTACCGAACTTGATTATTATTTAGGTCCTCGCGACATGGATTATGGTTCGGTTGTAGGTATTGATAATTTGGGAACAAGATCTGTGAGGGATCAATCGTTGTCATTGAATCTGAAGTATGATTTCGGAAAATGGAAGCCATTTGTTAAAGGTACTTGGAATCAGCGTCATGATAAGGCTTATGGCAAAAATGCTTATGAGAATTTAGGTATTCAGGCTGTCATGGAGTTTTATCCTTTTACGAATAAATTGATTAAGGATTTGCGTTTCCATGCTGTATATGCTTACAGTAATACTAATTTTGAAGGTGAATTTAATGGAAAAAGTAATGACGATACGCATACAATTCTTGTGGGAACAAGATGGTTATTTAAGGTGAAATAAGCATATTAACCTTATTGGTGGTTTTAGATAAACCGTATGGGATTAACTGTACGGTTTTTTGTATTTTATCAAGATATATATTGTTATTAAGTACAAAATTTTCAAATAATAAACATGTAACATTATTATCTGGAATTTATCAGGAAAATAAAACGATTTATCGAAAAATATTTTGCCTTTATCCATCTATTTCAAAAAAATAATTACATTTGCATGATATAACAGAATTGTTAATCAATTTTGTTAACATTCGGAAATATTATAAAGATGATAATAAAAGAAACTGATAACGAAAAATTGATACTGGAAGCTGCTGAAGCGGAGTTCATAGAGAAAGGATACGGCAAATCCCGAACTACCGAAATAGCTAAAAGAGCAGGTGTAAACCATGCGCTGTTACACTATTATTTCCGAACAAAAGAAAATCTTTTTGAAGTTGTATTTCAAAAAAAAGCCAAGTTAATGTCTGAAGTTTTAATCTTTTCTTTTGAGCAGGAATTGCCATTTTTTGAAAAAATAAAAAGAGGGATTAGCGATCATTTTGATTTGATAGCAGCCAATTCTAAATTACCTAATTTTATCTTTAATGAAATTTCGCAAGATGACAATTTAAAAAGAATTTTCTTAGGTATACTTAAAGAAAAAGCAATTATGATTATTGCTAAATTGAAAGAAGAAATTAATCGCGAGGTAGCTAAAGGTACTATTCGTTACATTGAACCTTACGACTTATTGATGACTATCGTTTCTCTGAATATGTTTCCATTTATAAGTAAACCAATTATATTGGATATTTTAAATCTTCAAGCAGAAAAAGATATAAGTCAATTTCTTGAGCGCATTAAGCAATTGAACATTGAAATAATTTTGAACCAAATCAGAATATAAATTTTTTTACCCGTTATTTAACAAAATTGTTAATCATTGCTGTTAATTGATATTGATAATAAAATAAATAAAAAATGAAACACCGAATATTCACCCTCATTATAATGGTTTTTATAGTTCTTAAGGGATATGCTCAGCTATCAATAGAAGACTGTTACGAGAAAGCGGAATTAAATTATCCGCTTATAAAACAATATGGATTGATTGAAAAATCGAAAGACTATAATTTATCCAATACAGGAAAAGGCTATCTTCCTCAGATACAATTTTCGGCAAAAGCGACCTATCAGTCCGAAGTTATAAAGATTCCCATAAATATACCCAATATTAAAGGGCTGAGTAAAGAACAATATGGAGCGACAATAGATATCAATCAAACAATATGGGATGGAGGTAATATAAAATCGCAGAAAGATAATATAACAAGCCAAGCAGTTGTAGACAAAAAAAATCTTGAAGTCAGTATTTATTCCATTCGACAAAGAATCAATCAGTTATTTTTCGGAATACTACTCTATGATGAAATGTTGAAACAAAATACGCTATATCAAGAAGATTTGAAGCGAAACTTTGACCAGATATCAGCTTACATGCAAAGCGGAATAGCCAATCGGGCAGATATGGATGCCGTCGAAGTAGAACAAATAAAAGCCAGACAAAAACGTACGGAATTAGAATATGGTAAAAAGGCTTATCTTGAAATGCTTTCGGTTTTTGTCAATGAGCAGATAGATGAAAATATACAATTACGAAAGCCGACCAACAATGATTTATATTTAACCAATAACCAACGTCCCGAATTGGAAATGTATGATGCTCAACTTCACAATTTAGATGTGCAACGCAATGAGGTGAATGCGACATTAATGCCAAAGCTAAGTGCTTTTGTAACGGGCGGATACGGCAGACCCGGACTTAATATGCTAAAAAACAAATTTTCGGCTTATTATATTGGAGGGGTATCATTGAGCTGGAATCTAAGTAGTTTATATACGCGAAAGAATAAACTCAATAATATAGAGATAAGTAAAAGTATGATAGAGTCTCAACGCGAAACATTTTTGTTTGACAATCGACTGGATATGAGTCAAAGCAAAATTGATATAGAGAAAATAAGACAAATTCTAAAGTCAGATGATAACATTATCCGACTAAGAGGATCCGTCAAAAACTCTGCTGAAGCTAAAGTTGCGAATGGTACATTGTCAGTATTAGAGTTGATGAAAGAAGTAAATGCCGAACAACAAGCCATACAAGACAAAATAGTTCACGAAATAGAATTGATTCAAGCCATTTATAATCTGAAATATATAACCAATAATTAAACAATAGGAATATGAAGACAAATATATATCTGACAATAATCGCGATAACTATGACTATGTATAGTTGCGGTAACAAAGGTTTAGAATACGACGCATCGGGTATATTCGAAACTACGGAAGTAATCGTATCATCGCAGGGTAACGGAGAAATAAAACAATTCGCGATTAGCGAAGGAGACATTCTAACGACCAACCAACAAGTTGGATTAATAGATACAATACAGCTTCACTTAAAGCTGGAACAACTCGAAGCAAGTAGAGGAAGTATAAACAATAAAAAAACAAATATATCGACTCAAATCGCCTCTTTGCAACAAGAAATAGAAACACAAAAAAGAGAACAAAAACGCTATCAGCAATTATTGTCACTCAATGCAGCCAATCAAAAGCAGTTAGACGACATCAATGCTCAAATAAAATTGTTGGAAAAAAAACTGTCAG
>CALYRA010000114.1 GCA_945292135.1 uncultured Dysgonomonas sp. | reverse complement strand
AGAAATACTGTAAGTTGTTTTATTTTAATTATTATAAATAAAAAAGAGTTTGAAATTAATCAAACTCTTTGTGCATAAACAAAAAATGATTGTTACATATTCTTTATAAGAAAATCACAGAGTTTTTTAGTAGCTTGCGCTCTATGGCTTATTTTATTTTTAATTTCATTTCCGAGTTCGGCAAAAGTATTGTAATAACCTTCAGGAATGAAGATTGGATCATAGCCGAAACCATTATTTCCTTTCCTATCTGTGATTATTTTTCCGCTGATAATGCCTTCAAATAAATATTCCTCGCCGTTTAATATTAAAGAAATAACAGTTCGAAAACGAGCATTTCTGTTCTGAACGCCTTCCAATTCATTAAGAAGTTTTACTATATTAGCTTCTGAATCATGCGCGTTTCCTGCATAACGGGCAGAATATACTCCCGGTAAACCATTTAAAGCCTCGACTTCAAGACCTGTATCATCTGCAAAACAATCAAAGCCATATTTTACATTGATATACCTTGATTTTAAGAGAGCATTCTCTTCAAGTGTACTGCCTGTTTCTTCAATATCGTCATGACAGTTAATATCATTCAAACTTACTATATCAACAATATCTTTAACAATTTGACTTACTTCTTCAAGCTTATGCGCATTATTTGTGGCAAAAACAAGCTTTTTTTTCATTCTTTAGTTATGTTGTTATAAGTTTCTAAAGCCCGTTCTAATACAGTCAAAGCATTAGCTAAATCTTCTTTGTTAAGTACATAAGCTATACGCACCTCATTCTTTCCTATTCCGGGTGTCGTATAAAAACCTGATGCCGGAGCCATAAAAACAGTTTGACCTTCATATTCGAAGTCTGATAAGCACCAAGCGCAGAATTTGTCTGCATCATCTACCGGCAAACGCGCTACTGTATAAAATGCGCCCATGGGGATTGGAGAATAAACGCCGGGAATACGATTGAGACGGTCAACGAGAAATTTACGACGTTCAACATATTCATCATAAACATCCCTCAGATAATCAGGATCAGCATCAAGAGAAGCTTCTGCTGCGATTTGTCCTATTAAAGGCGGACTAAGTCGAGCTTGGCAAAACTTCATCAAGGTTTTCCTTAATTCTTTATTCTTTGTAATTAAAGCGCCAATTCGAATACCGCATTCGCTATATCGTTTTGAAACGGAATCTATAAGTACGACATTATCTTCAATGCCGACCAAATGACATGCGGATATATATGGCGAACCTGTATAAATAAATTCGCGATAAACTTCGTCCGAAAAGAGGTATAAATCATATTTCTGAACCAAATGCTTGATTTGATTCATTTCGGCGCGAGAATATAAATATCCTGTCGGATTGTTCGGATTACATATCATTATCCCTTTTGTCCGCTCGTTTATAAGTTCTTCAAATTTTTCGATAGGAGGTAAGGCAAAACCTTCTTCGATAGAAGAAGATATTGTTCGGATAACTGCGCCCGTAGATATGGCAAAAGCCATATAATTTGCGTAGGCAGGTTCGGGGACAATAATTTCGTCACCCGGATTAAGACAAGCCAAAAATGCAAATAATACTGCTTCAGAACCTCCGGTTGTGATTATGATGTCATCAGCCGAAACGTTTATATTGTATTTGGCATAATATCCTACAAGTTTTTCTCTGTACGAACGATATCCATCACTGGGACTATATTCAAGTATTGAACGACCAATATTCTGAATCGCATGTATGGCTTCTTTAGGAGTTGGCAGATCGGGCTGTCCGATATTGAGATGATATACTTTCAGACCTCTGGCTTTAGCCGAATCTGACAATGGAGCCAGTTTCCTTATTGGAGAACTAGGCATTTCTATTCCTCTATCCGAAATATTTGGCATCTTTATTTATTTCTTATTTATCGATCTTGTTTAAGTCTTTCGCTCATAGCTTTACCTAAAGCCAAACAATCTTTATATTTTTCGAAAGACATTGATTGTTTTACTTCAACAGCGTTTCCTACGACTTCAAATTGTGTTCCTTCAGCAAATTGAGCTAATCTTTTTACCGCATTGCCAGCCCATGTGAATGAACCAAAATAGCCAAAATAGCGATTTTTCATATCCCGGTTTTCAATTTTTGAAAGTAGATACTCTACGTCAGGATATAATCTGTTGTTATATGTTGGAGAACCAACTATTAACCCTTTGTATTTAAATATATCCCGAATTATATATGAGTGTGAACGTTTCGATACATTATGAAGAATAACTTCTTTTATTCCTTGTTGAGCCAGTTCATAAGCTATCGATTCAGCCATTTGTTCCGTATGTCCGTACATACTGCCATAGGCGATAACAACGCCTTCATCACCTTCGTATTTACTTAATTTATCATAGATAGATACTACTTTTTGTATTTGTTCAGGTATTGTCCAAATTGGTCCATGAGTAGAACAGATATATTTTATTTCAAGATTACTAAGCTTTTCCAATGCTTTTTGAACGGGTGAACCAAATTTTCCAACAACATTCGAATAGTAGCGGATCATTTCGTCATAATAACGTTCGGGATGTAACTGCGTGTCTAAAATGCCCCCATCAAGGGTGCCGAATGTACCGAACGCATCGCCTGAAAATACAATTTTGTCAGTCATATCATACGTCATCATTGTTTCAGGCCAATGTACCATTGGTGTTAAATAAAATTTTAAATTATGTTTTCCTAATGGCAGTTCTTCTAAATCGCCAATGATTTTTACATTTTCTGTTATTCCGTAAAAACCTTCGACCATATCCGCAGTACGCTTGTTACCAACTATTTGAACATTCGGGAAACGAGTTCTAAGTAGCCCTAATGATCCGGAATGATCCGGTTCCATATGATTGATAATTACATAATCCAAATCCTTGCCACCCAAAGCAGTTTCTAATTTTTGAAAAAATACATCAGAATAGCAAATATCTACAGTATCGAATAGAGCTGTTTTTTCATCTTTTAAAAGGTAAGAATTATATGAAACACCTTTAGGCAAAGGCCATAAGTTTTCAAATAATTCTTTTGTACGATCATTAACCCCAACATAAAACAAATCTTCTTTTATTTTGATTGGTTCAAGCATAGCTTTATTATATTTAAATTTATTTATTGTTTTGTTCTTTTATCTTTGAGAGATTATCTTTCTTTTTTAAAGCATTCCAGATAAGAAATATTCCCCAAATTATAAATGGTAAGCTTAATAATTGCCCCATATCAATGCCGATTGTTTCTCTCATGCGAATTTCAAAATCTTCTTGTACATACTTGATAAATTCTATTAAGAAGCGAGATAAGAAAATAGCTATTAATGAAATTCCTAAAATTAAACCTGTTTTTTGTTTTGCGTTTGTTTTCCAATATAAAAACATACCCACCAAAAAGATTATGAAGTAAGTTAAAGCTTCATATAGTTGAGTGGGGTGGCTAGGAGTTGTAAATATAGGTTCGGCTCCGGCTTTCCATTCAGGAATATTTAAAATAAATCTGAATCCCCAAGGCATATCTGTCGGACCTCCGTATATTTCATGATTGAAAAGATTTCCCAATCTTATAAACATTGCGCCCAAAGCTACTCCGACAACAAGTTTATCTAATACTTTAATTGTCATTTCGCGAGTTGTATAAACCATAGATATACATCCTGCAACAAGAACTCCCATCAATCCAAAAGTCCAAAGCCCGATTGTAATTTCTGTGTCTATGAAATTTTTATATAGGAAATAAATAACGATTCCCAAGATTAAACCTATTCCGGAAAATGTTAAAAGACTTTTCCAATTAAGCTTTTTCTTTGTGATACTCAACGAATATAAACACACGGCAATAGTCATTCCTATTGCTCCGCCATGGCTGGCTAATCCGCCTTCCCAAATTGCCAATAGTTTTAGAGGGTGAGTTAGGTAATATACCGGCTCATAAAATAAGCAATGTCCAAGACGAGCTCCAATTATAAGACCTATAGCAACCCATAAAAACAACTTCTCAAACCAAGCTTCGGGTAGATTTTCATTTTTATACATTTTTTTTACTATCGAAGCTGTCGATAGCAGAGCTATAGCCCAAAGTAAGCCGTACCAGCGGATTTCACGTCCGAATATGTTAAACAATTCGGGATCAACGTCCCATGTGATTGATAAAATCATATCAGCTTTTATTAATTTTAAAGTGCACAAATATACAAAAAAATACTCTGTATCTGATATTAAGATAGGGAAATAATATATTAATGTAAGATTTTAAAAGTCTATTGGAACATGAAGTAATCATATATAATTTATATGATTTCTAGATAAAATATTTTTATTAAATCATGTATAATTATTATAATATTTCTTATCTTTACTAAGGTACGAAGGATATCTATAAACACAGTTATATTATTTACCATATTATAAATCAATTATAGTTTGATTAAATATTTAGCCTTATGAATGATAATACTTATTTGAAGTTTGATAAAAACCGAATGGTTAATTTAGAATATTCCTTGAAACGAGAAATCCTGAGAACCAACAGACGTGGGGCATATCATTGTACTACGCTGGTAGAATGTAATACTCGTAAACAACATGGATTATTGGTTGCTCCGGTTCCGGCTTTGGGTGATACAAACCATGTATTGTTATCATCACTTGATGAAACTGTGATACAACACGGAGCGGAGTTTAATCTTGGTATTCATAAGTATGATGGCGATAATTATAGTCCAATGGGACATAAATATATCAGAGAATTTTCATGTGACTCATTACCCAAAACGATATATAGAGTAGGAGGGATTGTTTTATCCAAAGAAAAAATGTTCTCGTTGAAAAATAATACTATATTTATTCGTTATACTTTACTCGACGCTCATTCTCCGACTATAATCCGTTTCCGACCATTTTTAGCTTTCCGGGAAATAAATCAATTGACAGTAGAAAATTCAGTGGCTAATCATGGTTATAAAGAAGAAAATAACTGTATAAGTATGTGCATGTATTCAGGTTATCCCAACCTTTTTATGCAATTTAGCAAAAAAACGGAATTTATATTTAAACCGTATTGGAATAAAGGAATTGAATATCTACAAGATCAAATAGAAGGATTACCTTACAAAGAAGATTTATACGTTCCCGGTTATTTTGAAGTGCCAATAAAAAAAGGAGAGACCATCATATTTTCAGCAAGCGATACAGAACAAAAACCGGAAGAATTAAGCGCTATATTTGATAATGGCATTAAGATACGCACGCCACGTTCTTCATTTTTTAATTGCTTGAAAAATTCAGCGCACCAATTTTATTTTCGACCAAATCCCAATGAATTGTATATCTTGGACAGCTACCCTTGGGGAAAAGTAAATGCTCATCGGCAATTTGTATCGTTAGTCGGATTGACATTATGCGTTGGCAATAATGATATATTTGAAGAAATAGTTGATACAGCTGTTCCTTATATTAAAGAATTTATGGCAGGCAAACAACCATCGGGATATTTAAAAGGTTTAGATGGCCCGGATGTTCTTTTATGGCTGTTAAGATCTTTAAGATATTATTCTCAACTGGATAATGTTAGTTTTTATTATAAATA
>CALYRA010000113.1 GCA_945292135.1 uncultured Dysgonomonas sp. | reverse complement strand
CGCTGATCTACTTGCGTTCCCAGAAGCTCTACACGATCCAGCTGGGCCTCAAGCTATTTATTTAACAGTACAATGCTTATTTTTATTTTATGATGAATTTTGAATTGAAAAGCTTATAAAAGGGTAAGACTATTATCACACGTGAAAAAGGAAATTCCATGATTTCACTTATTCAATTAAGACAGAAACATATATTATCTACTATCGATTGGCAAAGTGTAAAAGTAGGAGATATTGTTTATTGCAAGGTAAGAGGAAATTGCATATAGTCAAGGCAATTGATCTTAAAAAATCAGATAGCCAATAATCATGGTTTTGTTATGGGTGGACTAAACAGGTATATGGATTAGTAATTAAAGTATTACCAATAGATTTTATTCAGAATAAAAAGGTTGAAATATGATTCAGATAGTTACAAAAAAAGATTATAACAAATTGTTGGATGTATGGGTAAGTGCCGTAGAAGCTACGCACCATTTTCTTTCAGTAAAGGATTATGAGTTTTATCGTGAACATGTTCCTATTTATTTCAACCATTTAGACCTTTACGCATATAAAAATGAAAAAGGCGTTATAAAAGGCTTTTTGGGGATATCGGAAGATAATATGATAGATATGCTTTTTGTTCATAACAGCATGCGTGGTAAAGGAATTGGTAAGATTCTGATGAATTTTGCCATTGATGAATTAGACGCTCGCAAAGTAGATGTAAATGAACAAAACAAACAAGCTTTGGAATTTTATCATCATCTCGGTTTTGAAGAAGTCGGACGTGATGAATTTGACGGCGAGGGTTTGAACTATCCTATTATCCACCTTGAAAAAAAGAAGGAGTAATATTTTATTTTTATCTAACAGTAAAAAAAATAATACCTTATTTTGAACTAATACTGTAAAAACTACTCTATGCAATATATATACCTGATGTATCTTTTTCAATATTCGAAAATACATTTATGACTTTATTGCTGAAAGATATTCTAATTGTCTAATAATATTATGAGAAAATTATAAAACAAATTGATCTAACTTTATCTGCGAATTTTCTGAATATTATAATACTCTTTTTATTGTATTTTTAGAATGTTAATGCATTTCAAAGTTAATATTTGAATTTTTATAATTATTTAAAGGAAAAATCTTATTACTTTGTAGGGAGAATCAATGTATTAATCTAATAATATAAAAATGACAAGAGAAAGTAATATAACTACTGTCCTTTTTGGTTTGGATGGAGTGATAGTAGATACTGAAAAATACTATGATAAATTTTGGAATGATATAGCAAAATCAAGCGGTCTCAAAATAGATGATTTTGCAGCTACTATCAAAGGAATGACTATCAATTCTATTATAGAACTTTATTTCGCAATATCTAATATAGAAGAAAAACAGGCTATTCGTAAGGCTAGTTCCGATTTAGAACAGTCAATTGATTATACAAAGATTGCTATCCCTGGAGTTCTTGATTTTATTAAATATATAAAGGAAAAAGGTTATAAAACTGGTATTGTTACCAGTTCCCCTTCATCTAAAGTGAAAGTAGTATTAGAGCAATTATCTTTGACAAATACATTCGATACTATAATTACTTCCGACAGCATCAAAAAAGGGAAACCTGACCCAATGGGTTATGTGCTTGCTCAAACTAATTTGGGGGTTACTTCTTCAGAATGCGTTGTATTTGAAGATTCTTTTACGGGAATTAAAGCGGCAACGTATGCTTTTATGCGTGTTGTAGGTATATCTACTACCCTTTCGCCTGATTTCTTGAAAGATTATACCTATGGCGTAATATCAGATTTTACAGACATTAATACTTTGAAAAATATAATCGAAGCTTAAAATGCTTTAATGTGTTTAATATAAAAATAAAACCGACTATATACTAGTCGGTTTTATTTTTAAATATGTTCTTCTACTTTTTTCAGAAATGCTTTACGATGTTCATCCGTTCCTTTCGATGTTTGTTCGCAACTGAGCCATACAGCATTTTTTATACCAATAGGATTAAGCATATCAGCTATAAAACTATTTTCGATCATATATTTAAAACTTGGACTGGGATGCTCCGAAGTAGTTATCACAATTGCTTTTTGAATGTCTAAAAGCGCATTAAATCCCCCTTCATAATTGAATGCGAAGTCTTTTAATAATACTTTATCAAAAAAACCTTTTAGAATGGCAGGCATTGTACTCCACCAATTAGGAAAGATGAATATTATTTCATTTGAATTTTTAATTATTTCCTGATATTTACCTACTAAAGGATCTAAGTATTTTCCTTGATTATATAAAGCTAATTCTTCTTTTGTAAAAACAGGATTGAAATTATCTTTATTGAGGTCAATAACTCTGTATTCTTTTTTTTCTTTATTTAATTTTTCAGTTATTATATTCAAAATAGCCTTATTAAAGCTGCCTTCCCAAGGATGGGCGTATACTATTGTAATCATAATTTATTGATTTAGTAATTGTAATACAAATATATAAATTGATAATATCAAAAAAGGATAATATTGAATTAATATTATTCTTTTATCTTAATTAAGATATATCTTACGAATGATATATCATATTGCTTTGGCTGTATTTATGACTTCAATTTTAGGATGAATTGTTGGTATGTCAGAGGCAATTTTTTAAACATATTAAAACGAACTCACCTATTGTAAAAACTTGTACCGAAATATCCTATAATTTGTAAGGAGCGTTTACAGTTCTTTTTTCTATTTAATAAACAAAGTATGAAAAACACTCTTAAAGAACCATTTGTTTAATAACCCGGATGTTGACTATCCCGCTATGTTTATTTTAATGCCTAAAGCCTCTACCCTGCTCCCTATTTTCTTCAACTCATCTAAAGGCACTTTTTCGAGGTTTTTTTCGGGAGTTTCTCTATCAATGGTGTAAATCATCACTTCGCGCGGATTAGTCGCTTTGACGGCTTCTAACCAACCTGATATTTCATCTTCCGTTGTGTTGTCTACTATCACGCCATTATGGGAACCTCTTACAAACATTGTTTGCATAATAAAATTACCTTCAAATTTCTTGAATAACTCTATTTGCTTTTCTATGCTATATGAAGGGCTGTTAGGATTATCTATTAATCTTGCCGTATCAATGTTCACGGAATCAAGTTTGAGTATATTATTATCTACTTTTTTCAGGGCTTTAAACACGCTTTGTTTGGTAATATGCATAGCATTTGTCAAGACGCTTATTTTAGCAGTAGGAAAATATTTGTCACGCAGTTCAATCGTATCATCTATTATTTCTTCAAATTTGGGATGCATAGTCGGTTCACCGTTTCCCGCAAAAGTGATTACATCGATGTGTATATTTTCCTTTTTCAAGTATATCAACTTGTCTTCCAATGCAGCTTTGACAATGTCACGACTTGGCAATTTGGTTCTTGTTTTGAAATCTTTATTGTATCCACATTCGCAATATATACAGTCAAATGAACACAATTTACCGTCATAGGGCAATAAGTTCATACCTAAAGACGATCCCATTCTACGGCTATGTATGGGACCAAAAACAATTTCATTAAATAATTTAGTTGACATCTCGCGTATAAATCAATTTTATTTCTTTTTTATGAAAGCATAAATTCTTTATTTCCACCAAAAAGGAAATTCAGAATTTTCAAAGGTAAAATCAAATTTCGCTTACAATATTCCTTTTACCCAATAAGTTTCATCTATTTCAATGTATCCACCATACTTCGAAAAAAATAGTTATTTTAATTATCTGCCCCCACTCTATCTTTATATACTCTCCATATTAGCAATCGGAAAAAACGGGTATGAGAAAACTAATAGATAAAATGATATTTCATATAATAATCCAATTTAAGCCATACATGATTAATACATATCTTGCAAATTTACCTGCAAACATACTAATATTCACAATATATACATTGGCTCGCATATATCCTAACGCAATAGCTATAACATCGCCTACAACAGGTAAAAAACTAAAGAAAGCCATTGATGCGCCTTTACCATCCAGCCAATGTTGTACCTTGTATATCTTTTCTTTTTTTACTTTTAAATATCTTTCTATCCATTCGGTTTTACCTAATTTTCCCAGATAATAATTTGTCATTCCACCAAGCCAATTGCCTATTGAAGCTACTATCGTACATATCCAAGGATCTAACCCCATAGTTATGAGCGTAACAAATACCAATTCAGAACCAAAAGGAAGTATCGTCGCAGCCAAAAAGGAAGCTATGAACAAACCTATATATCCATATTCTATCAACCAATCAAGCATTTCTTTTCATTTTAAGAAACTTTTTACGTGTTGGTATGAATATGTATATACATAATGCCATTACACTTATTAAAGTGACGTAAGGACTTGTTTTTTGTATAAATGTACCTGAATACATTACTTTAATATCTCCTGATTGGTTTACGGCTATTTCGATCAATCCGGACATACTTTGACTGATAGGAAGAGATTTATTATTTAAAGTTGCATTATATCCTTTATAGTAGAGAAGTGGCAATTCCAATATGTCGCTCTTATTGACATCTACCCAGAAGTTGGTAATACCTTTTTCTTTTTTCAAATTAAAAATACGGGTATCTTGATTTTCGTATTTTACCACTTCTCCCCTGTCTTCAATATATTGTAATGAAGGTAATCTATCCGGTAAATATTCCCCGCCTTGTAAATAATAACCCGTACGAATGTTATTGGTAGTGTAAATAGTGTTTTCGGTTTTCAGTATCTCTGGAGTTGAATTAATGAAATTCCAACTATCGTTTTTCATCATTACAACAGTCAAAATCATTATTGAAGCTATACAGATTAAAGCTTTCGTTTTTGATTGGACAAGAAGTGAAGTATAATATCCTCCCGCCACTGCAAAAGATAAAGAGGTAAGCATATAAAATCGCCATGGTAGCTGGATAAACGCTAATTTATTGAATGGAAATATTTTCCAAGGAAAATAAGAAGAAGATACAAAAATATATATCAATCCTATTATTACGCCTATATCCACAGCTTTGAGAAGTTTATCGGATTTTTGCCGGAAAATAAAAAGTCTAATGAAAAGAACAGATGTAAGTAATAATCCTATTCCCGGAGTGAATTGAATATCAGTACTTACAAACCCGTAAAACATTCCCCAGATTATTTGAAAGAATTTTAATTGCGCATTTACCAACAATCCGGTTGAATTTTCATACTGAAATTTGTTGGATAGCATTTGCTCTATCATCGGAAATAAGTAATAACTGACAATCAATATAGTGATTATTCCTGACATACAGAGATATAATAACCGCTTTGGTTCTTTGACGAAAGCCTTGTAGCATATTATCATGATGATAATCATTGTAATAAATACTAATACGGATGAAATAACATGACTGAATATCAGTAAACTATATCCGATTGTTACAATATACCATTTTTTGTAATCGCCATAAATAATATAATATGTTCCAATCATTATTATAGGGATAAAAGTAAATGCGAAAGATTCACCTAAAGCGCCTCTCCAATAAATATCTAACAAACGATAATATGAAAACGTATATAATATCGCGCTCACAGATGCTACAT
>CALYRA010000112.1 GCA_945292135.1 uncultured Dysgonomonas sp. | reverse complement strand
CGTGATCGTCAAGGACATGATCAACGTTATGCGATTGATCCAACTAAGATATCAAAAGAATTAGGCTGGCTTCCGCAAACCATGTTTGACGTAGGCATTGTAAAGACTATTTATTGGTACCTGAACAATCAGGACTGGCTGGAAGAAGTTACTTCCGGTGATTATATGAAATACTACGAACAAATGTATAAAGACAGATAACTTAATCTTCGATAATATAAATATATCAGCGTTTATATGGAATATCATAAGCATTATCAGCTTAAAGAATTAAATTCTTTTAGAACTGAAGCATATGCTAAAATCTTTTGCAGTCCGACAAATATTGATGAATTGAGAAAATGTTTGGAAGAATATCCATCAGAAAAGAAATTGATAATAGGAGGAGGCTGCAATATATTCTTCACAAAAAACTTTGATGGTCTTGTTATAAAACCCGAATTCTTCGGATTACACGAAGCTTCGAGTGAAGAAGACGAAGATGTCTATATCGAAGCAATGGCATCTGAAGATTGGGATTCATTTGTGGCTTATACAGTTGAACGAAAATTCTGTGGATTAGAAAATTTATCCCTTATACCCGGAACAGTAGGCGCAGCTCCAGTCCAAAATATTGGAGCATATGGCGCAGAAGTTAAAGACTGTATTCGGGAAGTTGTAGCAATGGATATTCATACAGGAGAAGTCATTTCATTTGCAAATAATGAATGTGAATTTTCTTATAGAAACAGTATTTTTAAGCAAAGAAATAAGTATATAATTCTATCTGTAGTGTTTCATCTTAAACGCAAATTTTCATACAGGCCTAAATATGTTGATTTGAACAGAGAGTTAGAATCTATTGAAGATCCTACAATTGAAGAAGTTCGTGAAGCAGTAATTCGCGTCCGTAAAAGAAAGCTACCAAGTGAGAAAGAATTGCCAAATGCAGGAAGTTTTTTCAAAAATCCTTATATAACAACAGATCAAGCAAAAAAACTTAGTAAAGACTATCCCGATTTACCTGTTTATCCGTATAAAGACGGATGGGTAAAAACATCAGCAGCATTTTTAATTGACAAAGCGGGATATAAAGGAAAAAGAGTAGGAGATATCGGAACATATCCTAATCAGCCCCTTATTATTGTAAATTATGGTTCTTCGGATGGCAACAAGATTGTTTCATTTATGGAAGAAATTAAATCCGTGGTAAAACAAAAGTTTTCGATCGAATTAGAACCCGAAGTAAGGATATGTTAAAAACATAAACTATATTTACGCTTTTCAAAATCGCAAAATAGATCAATAAATACAATCATATAAAATGGCATCATTTATTATTGAAGGAGGATGTAAGCTCAATGGCGAAATAACGCCACAAGGAGCTAAAAATGAAGCTTTACAGATAATCTGTGCTGTATTGCTTACACCCGAAGAAGTAATAGTAGAAAATATACCTGATATATTAGATATTAATAATCTTATAGCACTACTTTGCGAGATGGGAGTCGAATGTAAGCGTTTGAATGAAAATACATGGTCATTTAAAGCTGAAAACATTGATTTGGATTATTTAGAAACATCCGAATTTTTGAAAAAAAGTGCTTCATTAAGAGGCTCAGTCATGATAATTGGGCCTCTTATTACTCGTTTTGGTAAAGCCTTATTACCCAAACCCGGTGGAGACAAAATTGGACGCCGCAGATTAGACACCCATTTTATAGGTATTCAGAAATTGGGCGCGGATTTTAATTATGATCAAGAAAGACAGTTATATAGTATTACGGCAAAAAAGCTGAAAGGTACTTATATGTTACTTGATGAAGCATCTGTGACAGGGACTGCTAATATTGTAATGACAGCCGTTTTAGCAGAAGGAGAAACTATAATTTATAATGCCGCATGTGAGCCATACATTCAACAGTTATGTAAATTGTTGAATCAGATGGGTGCAAAAATATCCGGTATCGGTTCCAATCTGTTACGTATCGAAGGCGTAAAAGCGTTAGGTGGCGCTCGCCATAGAGTATTGCCAGACATGATAGAAATAGGAAGTTTTATCGGTATGGCTGCTACGACAGGTTCAGAATTGACAATAAAAGATGTAGCTTATGATGAATTAGGCATTATACCCGATACATTTCGACGTTTGGGTATTCGTATTGATCGTATCGGAGATGATATCCACATATTAGAACAAAAAGAATATACAATAGATACATTTATTGATGGTTCTATACTTACTATTGCGGATGCGCCATGGCCGGGACTGACGCCAGACTTGCTGAGTGTTATTTTAGTAGTAGCGACACAAGCCAAAGGTAGTGTCCTGATACATCAAAAAATGTTTGAAAGCCGTTTGTTCTTCGTAGACAAATTAATTGAAATGGGCGCGCAGATAATTCTTTGCGATCCCCACCGCGCAACTGTGATTGGCACAGGAAGGCGTCCTATGCGATCTACGATAATGACATCCCCAGATATTCGCGCCGGTATAGCCTTGCTTATCGCAGCTATGTGCGCAGATGGAAAGAGTACAATACACAATATAGAACAAATAGACAGAGGTTACCAGAATATTGATGTTCGCCTCAATCAATTGGGAGCAAATATTTTGAGGATGGATTAATCTTAAGATTTTTATAACTTAAATAATTATATACTTATACATCAATTTTTTTACGTTATGACAGAAAATGAGGAATATATCTTGGATCATTTCTTAATTGATATAAAATCTGGATTTGAATCATTGGAAGATATTATTGAAAGCACAATAGAAATCGTAGAAGAAGAAGGTTGGGAATCTGAAATCAGTGAGACTTGGATTCGTGAAAATGTAACTCGCCAATACAATAAAAATCTTGAAAAAAGTAAAACTTGGGAACATCCAACCGATACCGAAAAATTACATCAAGCATTTGATAATCTTTGTCGCGAAAATATAATAGCTCTGCATAATGCCGGATACACACAATCTGAAGCTGTGTATGATGTGCAGGAAATATGGAGTGATGCCGAAGATAATGGGATGAAACCTGTTGGATATTGCTACTATCACGGACAGGATTTGGAAAGAGTAATCGAAGATAATGAACTTATGATTGACTTTTACGGCGCAAAACCCAATAATGACAAAGAGGCTATACTTATAGGTCGCAAAGTCGTAGCAGCATTAGAAAATGCGGGTTTAACAGTAGAATGGAATAATACGGCATCATCCCGAATACGTGTTCTGAATTTTAATTGGCAGAATGTATTTACATCCTATGAAGATGTAGAAGAAAATTGGGGTTATGATAGAGTCCTTAAAATTATGCACGAATAGATTTTCTTAAACTATGTTTAAATGATTGGCAAGGTTAGCCTTTTTTCATAATTTAGAATTCTTATAACACGATAAATAAATATCATGCAATACAAAATTGAAGCTCCTAAGACAATTGATACAATAGTTAACTTGCCGGCATCAAAGAGTATTAGTAATCGGGCATTAATACTGAAAGCTCTTAGTAAAGAAATACATGGAATAGATAATCTATCGAATTGTGACGATACGAATGTGATGGTCGAAGCATTTGAGGGAAATTCTAACTTGATTGATGTCAAAGCAGCAGGTACTTCCATGCGTTTTTTAACAGCTTATCTTTCCCGTACGCTGGGAGATTGGATAATCACGGGAACAGAACGGATGAAAGAACGTCCAATTAATGTGCTTGTAGACGCTTTAATATCATTAGGCGCAAGGATAGAATATTTGGGAAAATTAGGATATCCGCCTTTAAAAATAAAAGGTACGGCATTGGATGGAGGAGAGATATATCTTTCCGGAGAGGTAAGCTCGCAATTTATATCAGCATTATTGATGATTGCCCCTACAATGACAAAGGGATTGATTATACATATGGAAGGAAATATAATTTCCGTACCTTATATTCGGTTGACTTTAGGCATGATGGCTCAGTTTGGAGTTAAAGCGGTTTGGGAAGGCAATACCATAAAAATTTTTCCGGAAGAATACAAAGGGATTCCTTATACGGTTGAATCGGATTGGTCAGCAGCTTCATATTGGTATGAAATATTGGCATTGGCTGAAAGCGGTAAAGTTAAACTCAAAGGACTTTTTTCCGATAGTATGCAAGGCGATTCAAAAGTTGCGGAATTATTTTTGGATTTAGGCGTAGAAACCGAATTTATAGAAGACGGCGTTTTATTGACTAAAACGAATAGAATTACAGGGAAAATGTTTCATGATTTTGTGAATGAACCTGATCTGGCTCAAACCTTTGCCGTTACTTGCTGTATGATGAATATTCCTTTTATGTTCACAGGTTTGCAAACATTGAAAATAAAAGAAACCGATAGAATTGAAGCTCTCAAAAAAGAATTGAAAAAATTGGGCTTTATCTTGAAAGATAGTATGAATAGTATCTTGGAATGGGATGGCGAACGTTGTATACCCGAAACCGCGCCTGTTATCAAAACCTATGAAGATCATCGTATGGCAATGGCCTTTGCCCCTGCAGCTTTACGATTTAATAATCTAAGAATTGATAAACCAACTGTAGTTACTAAATCATATCCATTTTTTTGGGAAGATTTGAAAGAAGCAGGATTTACAATTGAAGAAATAGAAAAAGAAGTAGGTTAGTTTATTTCTGATTGATATTTATGAAAGGAAAATTATAATCATCCTGTTATTCATTTGTTGGAGTATTTGAGACTAAATATGTCGATAGAAGGATTGCAGAATCATATTGAATCATTTTAACCAACAGTTAAAGATTTCTGCATTACTCCTTATGCTCTTATATTATGAAATATTCTATTCAAAGAATCCATCATTAATTTGATTTCCTTTTTGAATATAGAAATATTAATCATTAAAAGAGCGATGAGGCCAAACCTGATGTCTTTTAATATTTTGCATAAAACAAGAGCAGAGTTTTTAGCTCCGCTCCAATCTGTTATATTTTTTATTGTAAGATTACTTCAATTTAGCAAGAGTTTCTTTAACACGTTTGAAAGCTTCAATTATGTTTTCATCTGATGTTGCGTATGAAAAACGGATATTATTTGGAGCTCCGAATGCATTTCCTCCAACGCAAGCCACATGACCGACTTCTAAAAGAAACATAGCTAAGTCAGCAGATGTATTGATAGTTCTTCCGTCGTATGACTTTCCGAAGAATGAGCTGCATTCAGGGAACAAATAGAAAGCTCCATCAGGTATATTTACTTTTAAACCTTCTATTTCAGACGCTAATTTTACAATTAAATCACGTCGTCTTTGGAAAGCTTTTCTCATTTCTTCGACACATTCTTGCGAACCTGTATAAGCCGCTTCTGCCGCTTTTTGGGTAATAGAAGATGGACCTGATGTATATTGACCTTGTAGTTTGTTACAAGCATCAGTAATCCACTGAGGAGCAGCTAGCCATCCAAGACGCCACCCTGTCATGGCATACGCTTTTGACACGCCATTTATAATAACTACGCGATCTTGAATTTCTTTAAATTGAGCTATGCTTTCGCTTTTTCCCACGTAATTAATATGTTCATATATTTCGTCGGCAATTATGATGATATTGGGATATTTAGCCAATACTTTTACCAATCCTTCCAATTCTGCTTTAGA
>CALYRA010000111.1 GCA_945292135.1 uncultured Dysgonomonas sp. | reverse complement strand
GCAGATAAAAATATTTACCATAATTTTGTTTACGTAGTTATTACGTTATTTAATTTCTGAAATTAGTATTTATTAAAATTTTAAAGTTATGTTTGGATTAAATCACATCAAATTCGATTCTATGACTCATGTTTTTTATTATAAAAATGGAGTCCTAAAAAAAGAAGGCAGAGGATTATCATTTTTCTACTTCGTGCCTAATAGTTCGATTGTAGTCATACCGATGGGTAGCAACGATTTACCTTTCATATTTAAGGAATCGACAAACGACTATCAAACAATTACGATACAAGGGCAGATAAGTTACAAAATCACAAATCCTAAAATTCTGGCGGATATACTTGATTTTACTATCAACGACGAAGGAACATATAAGAAAAACGATATTGAAAAATTGAACCAACGTATAATCAACGAAGCGCAAACTTCAACTTCTTCATTCATACACAACATAGGTTTGAAAGAATCTATACGTTCAGCAAAAGAAATCGAGTGCCGAATATTAGAGGGCTTGAAATCTTCGGAAGCCATCAATATGCTCGGTATAGAAATCATCGGGGCGAACGTACTGGCGGTACAGGCAACACCTGATATGTCAAAAGCGTTGGAAACTTAAACCCGTGAACGATTGCAAAAGGAAGCAGATCAGGCTATATACGAAAGGCGGAATTTTGCGGTAGAACAGGAACGAAAAATAAAAGAATCGGAACTCAATACAGAAATTGCCATAGAGGAAAAACAAAAGCAAATTGATGAGAAACGAATGGAATCGGAAGTACAACGTATGGAAAATAACCGTAAACTTCGCGAAATGAATATAGAAGCGGATATAGCTGTCGAAGAACAACGCAAAATATTTATAGATCAGAAAACGGAAAATGACAGAAAGGAAGCTGAAGTACAGGGATTTCAGATTGAATCTATGCTAAAACCATATAAAGATATGGATTGGAGGTCATTGACAGCATTGGCAGGCCATTCTGATGCTCGCAACAATATTGCTTTAGCTTTCCGCGAATTGGCTCAGAATGCGGAGAAAATAGGTAATCTTAATATCTCTCCCGATTTACTCGATTCTATTCTTAATAATAAAAAAGCAGATTAAAAATGAGTATAGAATACGCTATCATCGTGAAAAATAAAACAAGGCTTGAGACTTTAGTCGAACGCTTCAACACGAAGTCTCAAGCTAAGTTTTACATCGAACGCCTTGGGGGTGATTTTGAGGATTATGAGATGGAAGATGAAATATTTCATCAATCATTAAGCTCATTGCAGAAACAGTTATCGAAAGTAATTAAGCATAAGATTATTGAAAGAGCTTATCTTCCCTCTTATATTTTTTCCGAAAAAAATATGATTGTAGTTATTGGTCAAGACGGACTTGTAGCTAATACGGCTAAGTATTCGCATGGACGTCCAATTATTGCTGTTAACCCTGATATACAACGTTATGACGGCATCCTTTTGCCTTTCGATACCAATAATTTTATAAATGGAGTGGAAAACGTTTTATCTGAGAAATATCAATCACGCAAAGTAAAATTTGCGGAAGCAAGCCTTAATGACGGACAACGGTTATTGGCATTTAACGACTTATTTATCGGAGCTTCTTCTCACGTTTCTTTCCGATATAAACTGTCTTACCGCAACAATACCGAAGAACAATATTCCAGCGGAATAATTGTATCAACCCAAGCCGGTTCTACGGGATGGATGAGCTCTGTATTCAATATGGCTTACGGAGTTGCAGGTTTATTTGAAAAAAATTTCAAACCCAAGCAACCGAAACTAAAAGACAATCAATTGATCTTTGCTGTACGCGAACCCTTCAAATCAATCAGGACACAGACAGGTATATCAATCGGTGTGATAAATAGTCAAAATCGTCTTTGTATAGAATCGCTTATGCCGAACGGAGGAATAATTTTTAGTGATGGTATAGAATCCGATTTTTTGCAATTTAATAGCGGAAGCGTTGCGACAATAGGAATTGCAAATGAAACTGCCAATCTGGTAAATATTTAATGCGAAATCCGTATATTCGCAAAGAATAATATGAATTGCTAATGAACACCAACTATACTACGCAGGACAGAGGTGGAATGAAAGACTACAGACAATACCTCGAAGCTATGGATGCAATATCCGTAGAAAAAGTAGCATCAGCCAGCGTATTTTTTGAACCTAAAAAGGGTAATACAATCGTAGATATGGGTATGGCTTCAGGTACAAGTACAGCCATCCTTGCGCGGTTATTTCCAGAAATGCAAATTATAGGCGTCGACATAAATCCTAAGATGGTGCAGATAGCTCGGGATATGTACCGTCAACCTAACCTTTCTTTTCTTGAAGACGATGGCGAGAAACTTAGCACTTTCGCCGAAAATTCCGTCAATGGTTTCTTCAATTGTTCGGCTATCCACCATATCACATCTTACAACGGTTATGATAATAACAAGGCGTTGAATACCTTACGTAGACAAGTTGAAATATTGAAAGACAGAGGTATACTTGTTGTTCGCGATTTTGTAAAACCTGAAGAACAGGAAGTTATTCTGGAATTGTCCGTTATGGATAGAACAGACCGTCCTAATGACGCCGATTTATTTGTATTGTTTTCTCAAACGGCGCGTTCTTTAGCCTGTGAGAAGGAGAAAGGGTTTCCTATTGAAGAGTTAAACCCTGTCAAAATGAATACCCGAAGATTCAAGGCATATTATACGGACGTAACGGAATTTATCCGCCGTAAAGATTATTTTGCAAATTGGGAAATCGAATTACAGGAAGAATACGGGTATTTTACCCGGAAAGAATTTGAAGAAACTTTTCGGGAACTGGGTTTACGAATTATTTTATCTTCTCCAATCTATAACCAATGGATTATAAATAACCGATATAAGAATCAATTTACAATATATAATTCGATTGGCAAAGAAATAGGTTATCCGCCTACTAATTACCTAATTGCCGGTGAGAAAGTCAGCAATGGCAAACAAATACGTCTTGTAAGGCATTTGCCTGTCAATAACAAACCTTTTCTTAATTATTCTTCTTACCGCAATATCAGGACAAATGAAATATATGATGTTGTAGAACGTCCTAATAATGTGTTGGATATTATCCCTTTTTATAAAGGGGATAGTGGTTTTACCATTTTGGCAAAACACGGTTATCCGCGTCCGTTGACCACCATAAAGACGGATAGTCCTGTATTGGATGGTAAACATTACAGCGGATATATACCGGAAGGTTTAACAATAGGCGAATCTCAGAAGTTGGAAGATACTCTTGATAAACGTTTTGGAATCAGTCAAGAACTTTATGCGAATATCACCCAGTCATTGAATTATTATACTTCACCCGGTGGCATAAACGAAAAAGTAGTATCAAAATATATTGAATTGACAAAACCTGTAATCGTTAACAAATCGTTAACGGAAGGTTTTTCAGGATTTAATGAATCAGGGTATTTACACGAATATGATGCTAACCAACTATTGAATACTGCCCAAACAGGAGCTTTGGTAGAAGCTCGTCTGGAACTGAATATTTACAATCTATTTTTCAAACAAAATCTTCCGCTCCCTAAATGGTTGGGCGAGAAGGTGAAGATAAAATTCAACAGATACCTTAAACCAACTTTACTAAGCAAATTATTATCCATCAATACACAGGATTATCAAAAGTGTGATAAACGCGCCGGATTCCTTACCACACGCAGAGCTTATTTTTCGGAGATGGGCGCGGACAATAGTCATGCAATTTTGGAGTATGTTTACCCTTCGGATAAAAGTTCCAATACTTTAATTACGCTGCCTGTGTTCAGGATGGAAGGGCAAATATATGTAGGATTGGAAGTTCAAAGCCTGCCGGTTCCTCAGGTTTATTCGGGTAACAGTACTATTATTACTGCTCCGGCCAAACGTCTGCCTAAAGATATCAGGAATGTACATGATTTGGAAATGTATATTTCTAAAATGAATATTGGCGGCGGTAAGATAGAACGTTATTCCAAATTAGGTGAAAAATACTTTCCCTCTATTGGTGTAACTACCGAGCAAGTTTATCCCTATTTGGTTTGCCTCAGCCACCCTGTTAAGAGCTTGAAATGGATCAGCTTACAAGAACTTTACATCAATATTGACAAGATTGAAGACGCGCACTTATTGATATGCCTTTGCAGGCTTATCCATTCTACAGGATTCTTGTTTCAACAACATGTAAAGGATTTGAGTTTCGAAAATTTTGTAGATTTTATAAATGATAATTTTGTCTTTCGAGAAACAAATTCCATAACAAGAGATATGCTGATTGAAAAAGACTTAGGTCTAACCGGTGATAATCGAAAAAACCTAATTCTGGCAATACAAAAGGAATTTGGAATAAATTTTTGTGATGAAACCCATTCAATAGGAAACACATCCGAGCTGAAAGAAGATGTATTTTTATTCCATCAAGAAGATGCGAAACTATCTCCTTCTAAAAAGGAAAAAGTTACATCCTTAACTATTGGTCAATTATATGACGCTACGTCAAAACTGTTCAACAAAAACAGCTAATTACCTAATATTGATTCATATATTTGATAATTTTCCTCATCGAAACAAATAAATATTATTTCCTCAATATTTGTCTGTTTTTTGTTGATGAATTCTTTAACGATTTCGATAGCGATATGCGCTGCTCTTTCTTTAGGAAAATGATAGATTCCTGTGCTTATATTCGGGAAAGCAATTGATTTTACTCCAAGATTCTCTGCGATTTTTAATGAGTTTCTATAACAAGATGCTAATAATTCACATTCATCATTGCCGCCTCCATTCCATACCGGACCAACTGTATGAATAACATATTTTGCAGGCAATAATCCTGCGGTTGTGTAAACGGCATCACCGGTCTTGCATTTTCCTTGCCGGTTTCGGATGGCTTTACATTCTTCCAATATCTGAATCCCGCCTTTACGGTGAATGGCTCCATCTACGCCCCCACCACCTAATAGTGATGTGTTCGCAGCATTTACGATAGCGTCTGCCTTTATATTCGTAATATCTCCTTTAATAAGTTTTATTTCTGTCTTCATGTTTACAATATTTTTAAATTGCCTGTTCGGCATATTCTTGATCCATTACTGGGTAAATTATGGGGTTGTTATTCCGATCATGTTGGGAATATTTTAAACACCAAACCGATAATCAATCGCAATTCACTCAACCTTAATGTACTATATAATGTTGTTCCCATCTTAGTTATAAGTCAAATTTGTTTAATAATTTACAGATAAGGTTATCATCAATTTTATCTATGTTTATCTCAGCAATCAAATAAATAATATTAGTATTTTCATCTGGTGGTACAGAGATATATTTTTCTTTATCCGGTCTGCAATTGGGACGTATTCTTAATAAATATACAGAACTACCGTTACAGCAATAGAAATCAACCTCAGTGTTATCTGTAAAAATATCAGGAATGATATGTATATCTATAATTTTCCAATTATCAATTTCACGATCATATCCACCCTGATACGTAGCTCTCTGTTCAAATTCTTTTATGGTCATATTTTATTAAAAATCATAAATATACACTTGTATATCATTTTCCGATAATATTTTTAT
>CALYRA010000110.1 GCA_945292135.1 uncultured Dysgonomonas sp. | reverse complement strand
TGTGAAAAAGATGCTACCTCCCAAAATCAAAAATAAGAGGATAGTGGGAATATATGCCGGATAAGATGGGCTGTTCAACAACAAAACTATAGATATTGGAATAAGAAATAATAATACCGATGAGATAATTGTATAAAACGATAAATATCCGGGAGCATATTCTCTGGCTGTCTGCGTAGCAAAATTACCATAATCAGTTATATTTTTCTGAAGACGCTCGAAAACATTTGTTGAACGATTAAAGACTTTCACGACCTGTATGCCTCTGACATATTCGACTATACCATTATTCATCTGCGATAAAGCTTCCTGATATTTTGGATACCAAACGGTAACCTTATCGCCTGTCATCATCTTCATCATCACTATTATGGCTACAATATATATTGCCAAAACGACGAGCGCTAAACGCCAATCCGAAAAGAACAGATAACCGATTGTCAACAATGGGAATACAAAAGCGCAAGTAACATCCGGTATATGATGCGCAACAAAAAGTTCGATTCGTTCAACATCTTCGGACATGACTTTTTTTATAGAACCTGAAGCATGCTTGGTAAAAAAACCGAGCGGTAAGCGTACCATTTTACGAGCCAAAGACATTCTAAGCTCATATAGAATATTGAAAGCCGCTACATGCGAACACATTGTCGATATGTAAAGCGACACTCCGTAAAACAACACCGCAATCAAGGCTATATACCCCCATTGCCAAATCATATCTTTATTGATTAAAGAAGTATCCGTGGCATTTGCTGCTAACTCAATAAGTATATTATAAATCGCCACAAAAGGAATAAATTGGGCTATCGAACTACCTAAAGCCAAGATCATGGAACAAATCAGCCACCATTTTTTTGTACCGGCAATTTCCAATAAACGAGGAATCCCTTTTTTTCTTTTTTTGCTCATTTATATAATGTAAGAATGATTAAACACATAGTAAAAAATACCTAACTATTGCGATTGATAAATCTTGAACGAAGGCATACATTTGTTCACTTATAAAATCGCGTTTAAAATTACCAATATCTAAAATGTTCTGATATACGCAAAACGGAATATCATTTACGCAAAACGGAATATCATGATTGTAAATTTTTCAACAACAGATTTAAATGAAATGCTCGAAATATATGATATGAGGATATTCTCTCAAACTAACGGTTTAGAAAATCAGGAGAGACATCTGGAAGTTGATCAGATCAAATGGCATCTATCCGAAACCCGTCATAAAGATTTTAATATCCAGGAAAATTCTTTAATTGTAGATAAAGACAGTAGGATTACAACAAAAGGCGAATTTTTCTCATTTATTTGTTTAGAAGTTTCTTTGGATGGGGATGTCGAATACCATTACAAAAACATAAAAGAACAAAAAACGGCTCGTATTTGGAAAAAAGGAACAGCAAACATTGTTGTTTCGTCCGGAATGGATGGCTGTATCCGGCTCAAAAAGGGTATAAATCATAAAATGCTTGAGATAATAATTTCGCCGGAATATTTCAGAAGAATAGCGTTCAATTATCCCGAATTATTCGAAAAATCTTATGACCGGTTCGAAAAAGGAGAAGCATTTTTCATATCTCCCGAAAACCTACCTGTAAAGTTAGGACAGATTGTTCTTTTTGATGATATTATCAAAGCGAAGAATATGGGGAATTTATCGCGGATGTATTTGGAAGCGAAGATTCAGGAAAGCTTAGCTATGTTTATGTGTAATATGGGGCAATACACTCATCTGGAACAAATGAAATCGGAAAAGAACGATAAAGAAAGAATGATTCACGCATCAAAGATTTTGCAAGAAAATTATTTCAATCCACCTACCTTACATGAGCTTGCGCTGATGATCGGAACCAATGAATGCGATTTAAAATCATCATTCAAAAAACATTTTGGAACAACTGTATTCGGATATTTATTCGATTTAAGGATGAATTTAGCTAAACAGTATCTTACCGATACAAATAAAACAATACAAGAAATTGCGACATTAGTAGGTTATGAACATCAGACACATTTTGCGACAGCTTTCAAACGCAAATATGGTAAAACCCCTTCGGAATGTAGATTTTCTTAATATTTTATAAAATAACGATATAAAATTGATTAAACGAAGAAGCGTTACGCTATTCACTCTTTTATATTAAACTAATTGTATATCTTTATAATTCAAATTAAAACTTATAAGGTAAGAGGATGTTAAACAAAAAAGTAAAAGAAGTATTAAAGATTGTCTTACCGGCACTCTTTATTACATATGCTTCCTGCATAACTTTTTTTACACATACTCACATCGTAAATGGCGTAACAATAGTACACTCGCATCCCTACTCTTCCGATGACTCGGGAAAACCAAATCATGAGCACTCCGGAATCGAAATACAACTAATACAAACTTTATCTACTTTTTTTGTCGCAGGTCCAATCATATTAATAATTTTAATAGGTTTGCCCGACAGGCGAAAAACAATTCTACAAATAGGATATAATCTTAGTATTCCTTCCTTCAAGGTCGAAGGTATATCAAGGCTTAGACCTCCTCCTGTTTTATAATTATTACACATCTTTTTTATTATATACATTTTGATTCATTAACAGATGAATTACATATGTATATAAGGCTTTATGTATTAATTATTTAAACGATATTAAACAATGAAAAAATATATAATCTTTTTTCTTTGTCATTTATTCATTTCGAATATAATGGCCAGCTTACCTACATCTGAAAAGACAGATGCAAATATCAAAGGACATGTTATAGATAAAAAAACAAGTGAACACCTGCCTTACATCACAGTATCTTTAAAAGGTACTACTATTGGGGTAACCACTGACGCAACAGGACATTATTTGCTAAAAAACCTTCCGTTAGGTAAATTTACTATCGAAGCGAAATTTGTAGGATATCAAACACAACAATTTGATATCGAACTAAAAAAAGGAAAGACATTAGAAATAAATTTCGAATTGGAAGAAAATAATATTTCTTTAAACGAAGTTGTTGTTTCCGCAAATAGAAATGAAACTTCGCGCCGCTTAGCGCCAACGCTGGTAAGTATACTTGATACCAAAACCTTTGATCGTACCAATTCACCGACTATAGCAGATGGTTTGAACTTCCAACCCGGATTAAGAGTAGAAAACAATTGTCAGAATTGCGGATTTACTCAAGTTCGGATGAATGGATTGGAAGGAGCTTACTCACAAATTTTAATCGATTCTCGCCCTATATTCAGCGCCCTTACGGGAGTTTACGGATTGGAACAAATACCAGCGACAATGGTTGAACGAATCGAAGTAGTACGTGGCGGAGGTTCCGCTTTATTCGGATCGACAGCTATCGCAGGTACAATCAATGTCATAACAAAAGAACCGACGCGAAATACGGCTTCATTATCGCATTCGATAACTTCTATTGGCGGAAAGAGTGACTTTGACAACAATACAAGTTTAAACGCCTCACTTGTATCGGACGACCACAAAATGGGAGCAATGGTGTTTGGGCAAAAAAGAAACAGGTCTGCCTATGATAAAAACGGTGACGGTTTTTCGGAAATACCTCATCTCGAAAATCGAACTATCGGATTTCGTTCTTTCTTAAAAACAGGAACATACTCAAAATTCACTTTCGAATATCATAATATGAATGAATTCAGACGTGGAGGCGATCGCATGAATGAAGAACCTCATAATGCCGAAATTGCAGAACAAATCGAATCAAATATTGATGGCGGAAGTTTGAAATTTGATTTATCTTCTCCCGACAGCAAACATCGATTCAGTATCTATACCGCCGGGCAATTGACAAAACGTAAGAGTTATTACGGTGGAGGAACGCCCGTTAATGAAATTATCTCTGATCCTAACCTAACGGATAGTCTAAAACTTGAAGCAATCGAAGAACGAATGAACTCATACGGTAGAACCAGAGATTTTACTTATTCATTGGGAGGGCAATATTCGTACGATTTCGACAAACTTTTATTTATGCCGTCTTCATTGACGACCGGAATAGAATATACTTCAGATGACATAAATGATAAAAGCGGGTTCAGAGAAAACCCTATCACGCAAAAAGTAAATACAAAAAGCGCGTATTTGCAAAATGAATGGAAAGATGAAAGATGGAGCTTCTTGATAGGAGGACGTTTGGATAAACATAAATTACTAAAGAACAGTATTTTTAGTCCTCGCGCAAATATAAGATATAATCCGACACATGATGTAAATATAAGATTGAGTTATGGACAAGGATTTCGCGCGCCTCAACTTTACGACGAAGATTTACATGTAGATTTAGCAGGCGGTAAACAAATTATCAGGCAACTATCTTCTAACCTGAAAGAAGAAAAATCACATAGCATTAGCGGATCAATAGATTGGTATCATCAGATAGGAAGTACTGAGCTGAATCTACTCATCGAAGGATTTTATACCAAATTAAATGATCCGTTTACAACTATTTCGAAAGAACAAGCGGATGGGTCAATCATAAAGACAGTCGTCAATGCTTCGGGAGCAAAAGTTTATGGTATCAATTTAGAAGCTAAAGCCGCTTACAGCAACTTGTTACAGTTTCAGTTAGGAGCAACTATTCAAAGAAGCCGTTATGACGACGCCCGAAAATGGTCTGATGATAAAAATGATAATGTAAAACCTGACAAACGAATGATGCGCACACCGGATATATATGGATACTTTATAGCAACTCTTACTCCATTTAAAAGATTTTCCACAAACTTTTCGGGAAAATACACAGGAGATATGCTTGTTCCCTATGAAGGTGGTGGAGATAAGAATAGGACTGTAAAAACATCGACCTTTTTCGAATTTGGATGGAAAGTTGCTTATGAGATTCCATTTTATAACAGAACAAATTTTGAAGTAAACGCAGGTATCCAAAATATCTTTAATTCTTATCAAAATGATTTTGATAAAGGTCCTGATCGTGTTTCAAGTTATATTTATGGTCCCTCAATGCCAAGAAGCTATTTTGCCGGTGTAAAATTAAGTTTCTGATATTAACATTTCGCAGGGGATAAACCCTATAAATTTTAAGGAGGCAAATATATTTTATTTGCCTCCTTAAATTATACGGTACATATAACGGATTATTGATTAAATAAATTAAGATTCCTCAATAAATGCGTAATACAATGGTGTTAGCATGAAATCTACTAAAACAACATCATTTTGAATAAATAACACTCTTAAGTATGATATTTAGAAAAAGCATTGGATAAAACCTTACGCTATGAAAACAAAGCAGATAAAAGATCAAACAATTAAATTTACACAAAAAATATTAAATTATATAATGAATAATGAAACAAAAAAATAATATTTAACTATAATTTTTTTCTATCTTTGTACCGATTCAACAAGCCAAACTTATATGGAGTATTTAACTCTTATCAGCTACATACCTTACCTCATTATAGCATTGACAACCATTTCGAGCATAATGGGATTTAACAACAGGGAATTAAGCGACCGGTTGATATTTAATGTAGGAGCAATACTCGGACCTTCTAAGCAATGGTATAGATTAATCACTTCTGCTTTTATACATGGAGATTGGATGCATCTTATCTTTAATATGATGACATTAT
>CALYRA010000109.1 GCA_945292135.1 uncultured Dysgonomonas sp. | reverse complement strand
AGCCAGCGACAATGATAAATTTGTCGCTCTCACATTTTTGCGTAATGCGGAAATATCAGCAAAGGGTATTCTTCCATTTTGTCAGGATACAGGAACAGCAATTATTATGGGTAAAAAAGGACAGAATGTTTGGACAGGAAGCAATGACGAAGAGGCATTGTCGAAAGGTGTTTACAATACATTTACAACCGACAACCTTCGCTATTCGCAAAATGCTCCGTTGAACATGTTTGATGAAAAAAATACCGGAACTAATTTACCTGCTCAAATAGATTTGTACGCAATACAAGGAAATGAATATAAATTTTTATTTGTCGCAAAAGGTGGCGGTTCTGCCAATAAGACTTATTTATATCAGGAAACGAAAGCATTACTTACACATGAGAAATTAGAGCCTTTTTTGATTGAAAAAATGAAATCGTTGGGTACGGCGGCTTGTCCTCCTTATCACATTGCATTCGTTATTGGTGGGACTTCTGCCGAAACCAATTTAAAAACTGTAAAACTAGCTTCTACAAAATACTACGATAATCTGCCAACTGAGGGAAATGAAGGTGGACAGGCTTTCCGTGATGTGGAAATGGAGAAAAGATTACTTAAAGCAGCTTATGATCTTGGATTGGGAGCACAATTTGGCGGAAAATATTTTGCTCACGACATCCGGGTAATACGCCTTCCTCGTCACGGCGCTTCATGTCCTGTGGGAATGGGCGTATCATGTTCCGCTGACCGAAATATTAAGGGAAAAATAAACAAAGATGGTATCTGGTTGGAAAAAATGGAAGATAATCCGGCTCGTTTGATTCCTGCCGAATATCAAAAAGAAGGCGAAGCCGGAGGCGTCAAAATAAACCTGAATCGTCCGATGAAAGAAATTCTTGCGGAATTGACAAAGTATCCGGTTTCTACACGGTTATCCCTTACGGGTACAATCATTGTTGGTCGTGATATCGCACATGCAAAACTTCAAGAACGTATTGACAAGGGAGAAGATCTTCCTCAATATATAAAAGATCATCCTATTTATTACGCCGGTCCTGCTAAGACTCCCAAAGGCTATGCAAGCGGTTCTATGGGACCGACAACTGCCGGACGTATGGATTCATATGTAGGATCGTTCCAATCGCATGGAGGTAGTTTGATTATGATAGCTAAAGGTAACCGTAGTCAACAAGTAACAGATGCTTGTTTGAAATATGGAGGATTCTATTTAGGTAGTATTGGAGGTCCTGCTGCAATATTAGCGCAAACAAATATCAAAAGTCTTGAATGTCTTGAATATCCTGAACTGGGAATGGAGGCTATCTGGAAGATTGAAGTAGAGGATTTCCCTGCATTTATTTTGGTTGATGATAAAGGTAACGATTTCTTTAAGCAATTGAAGCCTTTGAATTGTACTATATGTTAAATCAATAAAAATACTTATTAAGAGGTTGAGTTTACGCTCAGCCTCTTTTTTATCTAATGAGAAATGATGTTTACCCTTTTTGGAAATGTTCTCCTGTGATAAAAAGTTAATCGAAATTTATGAGTTGACTATTGACCTTCACATTAGTTTATCTCCTTCCATGATAAAATAATTTTGAGATTTGCAAGTCTATCTAAATACAAATAACCATTTCAGACCAAATAATTTTGTATTGTTACTTTGGTTATTGTCCTATCTGATATTACAATTGCACGATTACCATATCCAATTAGAATAAATATAAAAAGATTCAATCTTAATTATTTAAGTCAAGTAAAATATTTCCGGCATATAAAGAAAAAAATAATCAATTATCTTTATAAAAAATTAGTAGAGATGGAATTGAGAGCTGTAAATGTCACACGTTACATTACACCGCTTCGAGAAGGTGGTTCATTACCTGCTCTTGCTGAGGCTGACGACGGATTTAAGTATGTAGTTAAATTCAGGGGGTCGGGACATGGAACAAAAGTTCTGGTATCGGAGCTTATCGGCGGCATGATCGCTAAAATATTAGGTTTTCAAATTCCTGAATTGGTATTTATTAATCTGGATGAAGCTTTTGGGCGTACGGAAGGTGATGAGGAAATTCAAGATTTGCTACAAGCCAGTCAAGGGTTGAATATTGGATTGCATTTCTTATCGGGAGCGCTTACATACGATCCTGTAGTTACGACTATTGATTCAAACCTGGCATCCGCAATAGTTTGGATGGATGCATTCTTAATGAATATTGACCGCACAGTCCGTAATACAAATATGCTAATGTGGCACAAAGAATTATGGTTAATAGATCATGGTTCTACGCTATATTTTCATCACACTTGGAACGGATGGGAAAATTATGTTATCAGTCCTTTCAAACAGATAAAAGATCATGTTTTATTACCTCAGGCTAAATATCTGTCAGAAGCAGATAAAAAACTGAAGGCAATACTTACAAATGAAAAAATAAGAGAAATAGTAAATCTAATTCCTGATGACTGGTTAAATTGGACACAGGATAATGAAACATGTCAAGATTTGCGTGATGTATATTATCAATTTCTTACAACCAGACGAAATAATTCAGAAATTTTTATAAAAGAAGCACAGCATGCTAGAGACGCACTTATATGAATATGCAGTTATTCGCTTTGTCCCGAAGGTTGAACGTGAAGAATTTTTGAATGTAGGTATCATACTTTTTTCAAAAAAAGCGAAATACCTAAAAATAAGATATCATTTGGAAGAAAATAAATTAAGTACTTTCGCATCTGAAGCTGATATGGAATGCTTCTATAAAAATCTTGAATCTTTCGAGAAAATCTGTGAAGGGCAGAAAGATGGTGGTTTTATAGCAACTTTGGATTTAGCTGAACGTTTTCGCTGGCTGACTGCTATTAGAAGTACCTGTATACAAACATCACGACCTCATAGTGGTCTTTCGGACGATATGGATAAAACTTTGAATAGACTATTGGAGGAACTTGTTTTATAAAGAAATCATCAAATATTAATCATTTATCCTCTTTGTATCTGAATCCGTTTTCGATATAATTTCCTCTTGCTTCTATTTTATTATAACTTTGAAATCTTCCAACATATTCTCCTTCGCTCAATTTAGTTACTGCCGGTACGACATCATATACAAACTTACTTCGAGCAAGATATATACTTACACCATTATTTATTTCTATGGTTTCATATCCCGCTAAATCTTTTTCACCATGGGATTTTTCATTTACGTCAAAAGGGATAAACAAAATCCGTAGATTAAATGGTATATTCATCAGTTTTACTAATTGAGGTACTTGGCTTACTAATAAGATAAAGGAAAATACTAATATTAAATGATTCGTAATTCTCAATTTAGATTTTTTATTTCCTATCAAAATATGAATAAATATATATATAATTAGTAGGAGGATTGAACCAACAAAACGCTCATTACCATTAGTAAAAATATTTACAAGTATCTGGAAAATTATCGCTACAAAAATCCAATATATAATTTGATCGACTTTTTTATATTTATTTTTAAATAATATAAAGATAATAGTACCAAATGTCGAAATAACAACTCCTATATAAGTAATTGCGAGGGCTAAATGTTTCAAAGGGATAGCGTAAGGAAAAAATTTCATTCCATTTATTACTCTTCGGAATGGGACTAATACATACTCTAAACCATAATTAATGAAATTCCTTTCTTTTACTGCAATTTCGATTGGAATTTTCCAATCAAATTCAAATAAATCTAACTCATATAAAGGATAAATTAAATAACCCGAAATAATAACATTTCGTAAGCACCAAATTGATAATAACAATAATGATATTGATAAAATAAAACTTACATTCTTTATCTTTTTTGCTTTTATTAAGAGATATAGAAAATAAAGAATTAAAATAAACGATAAAGGTGAAATCGATATTTTTATGGTAGCTAAATATACTAGAGTAATAATATAAAATAAAAACTTCTCTTTTTGTAGTTTTGGATATAAACAAGTTTTAGCTATTAAATAAAATATAATTATATGTATAATTGCATCATTTGATATTGAATAGAAAAGATAGACAAACATCCACAAATAAACTATATATAAAATAAGCAAAACAGTACGTTTTATTTCATAAGCAGAATCTACACATTCTTTAAATAGCCATACAAAAACTAAGGCAGCAAATATTATATGTATAAAAAATACCGGACTTCCTAATATGAATTTAAAAGTAAATGGTGAGGATAAAAGAAAAAAGTTTGAATTAAAGCCTTGACGCTCTTCAAGATTAGCAAGACCTGGTATAACGGGATAAGATTCATTCCACATCACCGTCTGCATATAATAATTTCCTTCATCAAATCCTATATATCCATATAAATAAATAATGTAAATTATAATTAAGATTAAAAATAGTATAATCAACTGAATTTTACATAAGAAAGATATATAATTAAAAATATTTTTACAAATTGATATAGTCTTTCTTTTATTTACTGCTAAGTAAAAAATGGCAAAGAGAGTAAAAACTAAAAGAATATAATGGTTGGATGAAAAAAACAAGGATGAAACTGATAATATAAGTGTTATCACACACATTCCCAAAATAGTTTTTTCTATTAAAGAATTTCTTTCATCAGTTTTACAAATCTTGTTATATAAAGTGAGAAAAGAATCACCAAATGCAAAAAATATGATGAGAACAGCAAAACTCGCAAATATTAGAAAAAGCATTTAATAGTTAAACATTAAGTTTTTCATAATATGATATTTTCTTATTTACCCTAATCTGAAATCGAATTTGTTCAGTAATTGCCTTTCACTATCTGATGCCCCAATAACCATGTAAGCCGGATATTCGCGGCGTAGAGGGTATTCATTACGCAATTGTTTAAATAAAAGCGGTGAGGATTTCAATTTGTCAAAATCATGTAAAGGATTATATGTTGCTAAAATAGCTGATTCTATACGTTTATTTTGTGATAATTTATTCAAATCAATAATAGGATCAGCAGGCGCGGGAGGAATAATAGATTCTATCGGAGTCTTATCCAGTTTAAAATAACCTGCTAATGCTGACAAAGCCATTCTGGTTGCTTTAGCTTTACCATCCGCTGAATAACCCGCGATATGCGGCGTAGCAATATCGACCATATTCAGATATTCTAAATCAATAGATGGTTCATTCTCCCAGCAATCGATTATAGAAGCAGTTATTTTTTCTTCTTTTATTGCTAATTTAATTGCTTCTGTATCTATAATTGCTCCTCTTGCAGAATTAATTATAATCGGCTTTTTACCTAATGTATCAAAAAAAGTTGAATCAGCTAAATGATATGTTTTAAATTTTCCATTTCTAATGAGTGGAGCATGAAAGGTAATAATGTCAGCCTGCTCTTTTATTAAATCTAATGAAACAAAAGAATCATTATTTATTTCAATTTCTTGACGAGGAGGATCATTTAACAAAACATTCATGCCTAATATTTCACACGCTTTTGCTACTTTTTTCCCAACATTACCAACTCCAATTATACCAATTGTCTTATTTCTAAGATCAAAACCTTTTTGGTGGGATAGTACTAAGAGAGCTGATACTATGTATTGTTGCACGGAAGAAGAGTTACAGCCCGGAGCATTTTTCCATTTTATTCCATGTTCTTCACAATATAGGGTATTAATATGATCGTATC
>CALYRA010000108.1 GCA_945292135.1 uncultured Dysgonomonas sp. | reverse complement strand
GTAAAAATAAAATTAACAATAGAGGAAGAAGATTATATTAGATTCACAATATATAATATTAACAAAGAATCTTATACAAAGATAAAAAAACAGGATTTAATATTTGTAAAGTCTTGCGGAGTTGATTTAAAGCATTTGTTGATGGTATTTTATTTCCAATTTAAGAAAATCTGTGTATTGTTAGAGGATAAAGAATATGCTATAAACAGATCAAGGTATTTCCCAATCCAAAAATTTCGACAATTTGAAGCTATAATTAAAAAAAATTACAAAATTAAATAATAAAAAACAAATTACGCATAAAGGTTGCGTACCGAGTATCTTCCTTTGCGTCATCAAACGATCTTTGATATATTAAAATAAACAGAAACAGGTCAAGTAAGAGATACTTCCAACACACTCTTTAAGGTAGATTACTTTTACAATTATCTGTTTCTGATCTTGGGGCAGTAGCTCAGTTGGTAGAGCAAGAAATTCCGAGATTACCTGAAAAACCGGTCAATTAAGGCATACTTCTATTCCGAATCCTTTGATTCGAATCCCGATTGCTTTAAAATTACCAATCAGGTCAACCGGAATTTACTTCTGGGATTAATAATCCCTCGGTCGCTGGTTCGAATCCGGCCTGCCCCACAAATAATGGTTAAGAGAGGCTTACTTCAAAAGCTTATACCTGAATGTAAACAGCCTCTCAATTACCATATTTATTAATCAAAAAAATATTAGTTATGAAAACTAACTTGCTAAACGTATCAGTAAGACAAGGAGCTATTTATGTTCCGAAAGAAGACATCACGAACGAAAACTAAATTGTATAAGAAAATATGTCAGGATTTTGGGCTGATATCCAAAAACCGTAATACATAGTTTCTGAAGAATTAAGAGATCATGTATTTCCTATCCATATTTTATCAATTTGAAGCTATAATTAAAAAATATTATCAAATTAAATTATAAAAAACGAATTACGCATAAAGGTTGCGTACCGAGTATTTTACTTTACATCATCAAACGATCTTTAATATATTAAAATAAACAGAAACAGGTCAAGTAAGAGTTACTTCCAAAGCACTTGATATAGTAACTTACTTTTACAATTATCTGTTTCTGATCTTGGGGCAGTAGCTCAGTCGGTAGAGCAAGAAATTCCGAGATTACCTGAAAAACCGGTTAATTAAGGCATACTTCTATTCTATTCCGAATCCTTTGATTCGAATCCCGATTGCTTTAAAATTACCAATCAGGTCAACCGGAATTTACTTCTGGGATTAATAATCCCTCGGTCGCTGGTTCGAATCCGGCCTGCCCCACAAATAATGGTTAAGAGAGGCTTACTTCAAAAGCTTATACCTGAATGTAAACAGCCTCTCAATTACCATATTTATTAATCAAAAAAATATTAGTTATGAAAACTAACTTGCTAAACGTATCAGTAAGACAAGGAGCTATTTATGTTCCGAAAGAAGACATCACGAACGAAAACAAAATTGCATCGAAAAGTTCGTTAGAATTTCTGGTTAACATCCGAAAACTGGGATATACGGTTTCGGAAAAATTGCTACAGGCATTAGATAACGTAAATCCAAGCAATAAACTGAAGGTATTTGATTACCTGAGCGAAGTTACCGGCACAAAACAGAATTGGGCTCCATTGGTAAAAGGATGGAACACGCCAACCGGTGAATCCCAAATCGATCACCTTATCACATTTTTTGCAAATACGCTGAAAATAAATAAAGGAAAGCGTTTAGCTTGTGGACATTTAATTCCTGATAATACTTTCCCACTTGAAAGATATAACGGTTGTCCGTTTTGTGGAACACCTTTTGAATTTGCCCGGATTGAAAATTACGGACAAGGAAGTAAATTGAAAGTATTGGAATTGTGGACGGAAGATGATCTGAATCAATTCTTCAAGGATTTGCTCGAATCACGTACAGCATTAGATGCGACACAAGTCGAAAGCTTAAAAATATTAATTAATGAGTTGCCATTACCAAGCGCGCAAATAATCATAAAAGAAACCATGATGATGGTAATAGACTTGTTGATAGAAAAAGGCGAAGGAGAAAAAGCTCAGCAATACTTTTCGTCTCCAAATGACATCCTTCGATACTTATGGTATAAGAAAACAGGATTTCTTCAGATTGTAGAACCCAAAACCATAATCAGCCGAACTGCTCGAAACAATGCGCATATAATACCGAGTCTTAACTGGTCACTAAAAGCTAAAGATGATGTAAAAGCCGCGTTAAAACTGAAATATACCCGCGCACAATGCCGTATGGTAGCCACATGGCTCAATAATATGGAGATGCTTACCGAAAAAGCCTGTGAGACAATGCACCCTAAACGTGGAATGTGGGTTCGCTTTATCCGCGCGCTCCGTTTGGCTGAATATGCTTCCAAACCCGGTTTCGAAAAACTGAAAGAATTAATGGATGTTTTCTACAATCAGGGATATGAAGTTTGGCAAGGTGATGTAGATCGCTATCGCCTGAAAATGGATAGTGAGAAAACATTTGCTTTGCTGAAACAACGCCCCGGATTGTTTGCCCGTTCTTTATTTGCCAATATTCTTTGGTTTGGCGTCGATGAAACATTGATGGCATTCAGTCAAATAATAGATAAAATACCTGCGCGTTTGGTGTTTACGTTGAATATGTATGCTTCAAATTATTTTGATCCGACTCAAAAGAGAAGCGTAAAACCTCTTGGCGGGACAAATAAAATGGTAGAGGCTAATAAGTTCCTTGGACTTTATAGCAAAGAACAACTCAAAGATATTGTAGATAAAATAGAAAACCTTTCTGTAAATATTATTGCCGAAAAGTTCGCCAAAATACCTACCGATAGCAAAACAATGTATATCGAACCTCAATTGTTTAATATACCTTTGTCAATAGGCGACCGAAGCGATACTGTACAGGATATGTCTAGCGCCTTATTGGGTACGCGTTTCCCTGTAGAAGGAGATACTGTCCGCCTCTTCATGCAATGGGGTAAAGGTTTGCCGGCTCAACATTTAGATATGGATTTAAGCTGTTATATAGCTTTCGATTATCAGCGAAAGTCTGAAATCTGTTCCTTTTATCAATTGGAAGCAACAGGAGCTGTACATAGCGGCGATATACGAAGCATACCGGATCAGATTGGTACAGCGGAATATATAAACTTGAATATAAATGAATTGATCTTAGCAGAAGCCCGTTATGTAGCTTTTACTTGCAACGCTTATAGCAATGGGGCTATATCTCCAAATATGGTTGTAGGTTGGATGAATTCAGAATATCCGATGAAAATCTCTAAGAAAAAAGGGGTAGCTTATGATCCTTCTTGTGTTCAACATCAGGTTAGAATTACACAAGGCTTGACTAAAGGTCTCGTATTTGGAGTACTTGATGTACAGAAGAGAGAAATCATTTGGTTGGAAATGCCTTTCGAAGGAAAAACAGTTGCTAATATGAGAGCAAAAGGGTTGGAAGCTTTGATAAATAATCTAAATAGTAAAACAACTATCGGTAGACTGTTGACCATCAAAGCTTATGCTCAGAATATAGAATTGACAGACACTCCCGAAGCTGACGAAGTATATACCTTGCAATGGGCTATGAATACGGCAGCTGTCACAAAACTGCTTATTGATTAAACTATATCTTAAGAATAGAGATTGTCTTTTTTGACTAATCTCTATTTTTATTATATTATTATCTTCTGTAAAAAATTGATATTTTTGAAAGTTTCTTTTTTAAGAGAATTAAAGGGACGATAAATTATCCGAAGCTTTTTTACTATCGGGGTAATATTTCTTTTCGTATTTAAATATCTCTTTTGCTCCGTTTTTTTCTCCGACCGTTATAGCATAATTGCCAATATTGTCAAGCAAAACTTCATCGGGAATAAATGTATATCCTAATCTTTGTGATAATTTATCATATTTCTTCCATATAATTTGAGGATTTGAAGGGATTTCCTTTACTGGGAGAGTTATTCCTTCAAAAATAGTACGAAAGGCATCAAATATAGCTGGCATCAGAATTGTTCCATGATCTTCGGATTCAAAGAATTTCCAGTTAACATTTAATTTATTTTCCGGAGCTGAATATAGTATACCGTCACAAAATTCTTTTATTGTTTTCGAATGTTTCTGTTCTTCATCCGTTTTGTATTTATTATTTGCCATAGCTATATACAGACTTCGTTGTTCAAAGTTTGTATTGCTCCATATTTCTTTTGCTTCGTTATATACTTTTCTATTATCCCACCAAAGACTAGGATCCAATACGATATAAGCGTTGAATGTATTTGTATGATGTACAAGCGTATTCATTGCGAATAACCCTCCGAAAGAATGTCCTACCAGCATATTATATCCGTTTGTACGATATGTTGTCTCAATTAGAGGACGCAGTTCTTTTGTCAGGAAATCAGTAAAATATTCACTGCCTCCACTATCTGCAAACAGTTCCTTATCATTGTATAACCAAACCGCTTTGGAGGGCGTCATATCTCTTGTCCTATTTGTATTTACCACACCCACGACAATACATTCGGGCATAGTATTATACATTCCCCGAGTAAAAGTCTTTTGAATGGTTACCGTCGTCAAAAAATTAGTTTCTCCATCAAGTACATATATTACCGGATAATAAGCCTTTCCGTAATCGGGCTCTTTATAACTATCGGGAAGATATACCAAATATGTTCTATCTTCATTCATTATGTCTGAATGTATCGTAAACTTTTCACCTATAATTATATCTTCTTGGGCTTTTGTTGTGATAGAAACAAGAATTAGCGTTAATAATAATGTTATTTTTTTCATTTATTTTTTAAATTGATAAGGTCAAACCGAAAGATATTTACGGAATGACCTTACAAATTTATAATTCTATTTAAAATTTATATGACACGCTACCTAATAACTCCCGAGGATTCTGAAGTTCTACATAGTAATCGCCTATAAAATATTTCTTGTCAGTGATATTGTTCATCTTTAGTCCAATATGAAATCCTTCATATTCATAAAACAACAAAACGTCAAATTTACCATATCCTGATACGGTATATTTATTTTTCGAATCAACAAAACTACTGCTGGCAAAGTTGCCTCCTACCCCAATTCCTAAACCTTTAAATTGTCCTCCCGTTAGTTTTTGGCTGATCCAAAAATTTGCTACGTGTTTTGGAGTTCCCGGATCCCTTTTATTTAAATCATCCTTATCCGCTCTAGTGTATTTATTACTGTTGTAGCCATAACCGGCAATGACATTCATTCCTGATATAGGATTCGCTATTAAATCAATTTCAAAACCTTTACTTACCTGCTCTCCATCTTGAACGCTATAATAATCTACGGCTGAACCGGTAGGAGCTTTAACAGAGCGTATTCTGTCTTTAACTTTTATGTGATAAACACTGATGGTACTATTTAAACGATGATCAAAAAACTCAAGTTTAAACCCACCTTCCCATTGAAACGCATGTTCGGGATTAAAAGACATGAGCTTGCCATCAGCATTTCCTTCACGTGGTCCGACATTCTTAAATCCATTCAGATAGTTTACAAACAGCGAAGCCTTATCTTCAACAAACTGATATACAACACCTAATTTTGGAGACCAAGCTGATTGCATATAATTTGATTCCACATCCTGATATCTGTCAAAACGAATACT
>CALYRA010000107.1 GCA_945292135.1 uncultured Dysgonomonas sp. | reverse complement strand
GAGCCTCTTGTCGGATTCGAACCAACGACCCCGAGATTACAAATCACGTGCTCTGGCCAGCTGAGCTAAAGAGGCATAAACAACTAATTTTGCCGCTATTACACTTTTTGATAGCGAAACGGCGACAAAATTAGAAATTATTTTTTAGAAATACAACACTTTGCATATTTATTTTTACCAACTATTATTTTCATTGCAAACAACGCATATATTTTCATTCCAATAAATAGCAGCAAAAACGCGATTTTTGGACTTTATTTTGCTTTTTCTTTGACTTTAATTAACTGTTTTTCTAATGCTTCTTCACACAACACAACTGCTTCTTCAAAGGTATCGGCTATTTTATTTGCAAATAATTCACCACTTTTGATATTCAATTTCACTGATGCTTCTTTATTATTCGCAACTTCAGGTTTTATCACTTTTAATATCACTTCGCAGTCTATTATAAGATCTGATATTTTATCTAATTTAGAAAGTTTTTTTTCTATAAACTCTTTTAATTGAGCTGCTGCTTCAAAATGAACTGATTGAATTTTAATATTCATAACATTTTATCCTTTAATTTGACTTATGCTCGAGGATGAGCTTTATTATATATTTTCTTTAATTCCTCGAATGAGGTATGAGTATATACTTCTGTTGAAGCCAAGCTTGAATGACCTAAAAGTTCTTTTACCGCATTAATATCTGCTCCGTTATTGAGCATCCCTGTCGCAAAAGAATGACGTAATACATGAGGACTGGTTTTGGTCAAAGTCGGAATCCATGCCAAACGCTCATTAACTATGCGATGTACTAACATCGGATATAATGGTTCTCCATCTTCTTTCACAAACAAATACCCTGACAACACTTTTACGTCTCGATTCCTTGCAGACATATATAATGCAATCATATTCAACAGCGCGTCGCTTACAGGAATTAGCCGTTGTTTATTTCTTTTACCTGTAACCTGCAATATTTTAGCTGAAAAGTCTATATCAACATCTTTTATTCCAATTAATTCTGCTCGACGTATACCTGTCACATAAAATATTTCAAGAATCAGCCGATCTCGCATCGAAAGAAATGTACAATCAAAGTCTTCCTCCGATAACACTTTTTTCATATCGGAATAATTAACAAATGAGGGAAACGGCTTTTTCGTCTTTGGACCTACTATTTTTTTCAGTGGGTTATTTTCCACTTCACCAACACGTAATAGGTAGCGATAAAAAGATTTTAACGCGCTTAATTTTCGATTAACTGTACGCGCCGACAATTTGAGCTCTAATAAAGATACAACCCAAAGGCGAACAATATCCGAATCTATTTCCCGCAAATCAATCCCTTTGTGATTTTGATTGACAAATTCAGCAAATTGACAAAGGTCTTCAGAATAAGAAATCTCCGTATGGGGGGAATAATTCCTCTCATAACGGAGATATCTCAAATATTTTTCGATTAACTGCGTCATTTTACTCAAATTGTAAGTAGATAGACGAAGTTATGTAATATTATTTTAATCTACAAAGTTTTTTTCAATCTTCAGATTGCCGTATTTTTTGGACATAAATTGCATGCAATTTTTTCTTTCTATTTTCAACTGATTGTTTTTCAAAAGTTTGACGTCTTCTCAATTCTTTTACGACTCCTGTTTTTTCGTATTTTCTTTTAAATTTCTTAAGGGCTTTTTCAATATTTTCGCCCTCTTTCAAAGGTACAATAATCATAATTCGGGTTTATTCTTTTATTATTTTGTTTATTACTTTTTTAATTAAAAATGATTGGTTTTTAAAACAATTGTATTTGCAAGACCATTTTGAACACTGCATATTTAGCAATATTTCATTCACTTAAAATATGTTATTGTTCAAAAGTCCATCAAACCTCCTCTCTATTTTGGGGTGCAAATATATGATTTAAATATTTATTATCAAAGGGTTTCATTTTTTATTTTCTTTGTTCGCATATTTAATCATCATTATAAGTAGGGATCAAAAAACATATAACCATATTACGATTCATATATGAATATCATAATTTAGAGACTAAAAAACAATCAAAATCTACATCTTATTTAATAAAGAGGTATAAACTATATATCAAAAGAAACCAAATTATTATTCAATTTATAGGTAGACTTTAACAAACTTAAATCAACCATTTGTAAAATTTCTATTATAATAATCAATCTGGGGGTTAAAAGTTAAACCCCTGAATCTAAACAATAAAATAGAATATTCTATATACAATTATTCTCTGCGCATTCTGATGTGAGGTATGTTATCTTCAAGGTAGATATCACTTATTGCAAGAAAGCCATGAGTTTCGTAAAATTTTTTCAAATAATGCTGCGCTGATATTACTATTCTATTTTCATTCCAAACCTGCGCCAGCAATTCTATTGCTTTATCCATCAATTGGTGTCCATAACCATAACGACGATATTCTTTTTCAGCGACAACACGCCCAATACTAGCTTCATCAAAGTAATCGCCGGAACGAAACAGGCGGCAATATGCGATTAATCTGTCATCAACATATCCCATCACATGCATCGCTTTCTGGTCTTTATAATCCGTATCCAGATACGGACAATTTTGTTCTACTTCAAACACTTTACATCTTAAATATAAAATATTGTAAAGTTCGTCTATTGTTATTTCATTAAATAACTTTACATTCCAGACTATTTCTTTTCCCATTTATATTACCATTCCAAAATTAGCCGTTCATATTCCCATACTTTATTCTGCTATACAGCTCCCTTTTATCAAAGAATCATATATCATTGATTCAATAATATGATTTCGATATTCTTTTTATCTATAACCAAATAAATATCTCTTAAAACAAGATAATACTAAATTTACTCTTATATTGGAAACCAAGCGTTTTATCATATTTCACAAACACAAAGATATAGAAGTTTTTTATGCTTCAAAAGAAGGGTATCTCATTTATTAAAATATATTAATATTTTTATCTCTTGGTAGCGAAATTTATTTACATCTAATTTTACTACCTTTGTAGTTCAAAAAATAATTTAATCTTTAATAAAACTAATCTTTATGATTACAATAGACCAACTCAAAGATGCGTTGGAACGCGAGAAAGCGTTAAGGGGGTATCTTTGACATTGATGCCAAGAAAATACAACTCGAAGAAGAAGAGTTAAGAACGCATGTCCCCGGATTTTGGGATGACAATAAGGCTGCCGAAGCCCAAATGAAAATTATCAGAGAACTAAAAGGTTGGATTGAAAGGTATAATATTGTACATAACGCTATTGAAGAAGTTCAACTTGCTTTTGACTTCCAAAAAGAAGGAATTACGAGCGAAGAGGAAGTTGATGAAACATTCAATAATGCAATTTCGTTGATTGAAGATCTTGAACTCAGAAATATGTTACGCCGAGAAGAAGACAAGCTCGGAGCGGTACTCAAAATAAATAGCGGCGCCGGAGGAACTGAAGGTCAGGATTGGGCTTCAATGCTTTTCAGAATGTACCAACGGTGGTGCGAATCAAAAGGTTATAAAACGACTATCACCAATTGGCAAGATGGCGATGAAGCTGGCATCAAAACTGCTACTTTGCAAGTGGAAGGCGAATATGCTTATGGATATCTTAAATCAGAAAATGGCGTTCACAGACTTGTACGCGTTTCGCCTTATAATGCTCAAGGCAAAAGGATGACTTCATTTGCCTCTGTTTTTGTAGTTCCGTTAGTTGATGATTCAATAGAGATAGATGTTAATCCATCGGATATAACCTGGGACACATTCCGATCAAGTGGAGCCGGAGGTCAAAATGTGAATAAAGTAGAAACAGGCGTACGCTTACATTATAAATATAATGACCCTGATACTGGTGAAGAAAAAGAGATTGTGATTGAAAACACGGAAAGCAGATCACAATTTGGAAACAAAGACAATGCTATGCGTCTATTAAAATCACAATTGTATGAAATGGAATTGGAACGCCGCAGACGAGAGGTAGCAAAGGTAGAAGCCGGTAAGAAAAAAATTGAATGGGGATCGCAAATACGTAGTTATGTGTTTGATGACCGTCGGGTGAAGGATCACCGTACAAACTTCCAATCTTCAAATGTCAACGCAATAATGAATGGCGACCTTGATGATTTCATTAAATCGTACTTAATGGAATTTGGGGATGAGACTTAAAAAAACTTTAACAAAAAACGATAAAAGACTGTCAGAACACATCATCTGATAGTCTTTCATTTGTGACATTTCCAAAGGCAATCTCTTAACATTTTAATAAAGAAAAGAATTTCTTCTGTATTTTGGGGTATGCCATCTTCTTTATTATAAAATTGCATTCGCAAAAGGATTGACATATAATTAAACATGAGTTCATCTAATAAAGTGGCTAAATGGTCCGGATCTATGTTCTCTTCTAAAAGTTCTACCAACGGTTTGACATCAATTGTTTTCATCTTGGGTCAATTTGTCCCTGTTGCCCTATGTGCCAGGTTATTAACAACTAAGAAAAGCGGAAGGGCATTAACCTATGGTACTGATGGGAGTCGAAGCCCGGCACACACATAGACCCTTCCGCCTTTTAAAGCACGAGGGCATTAAGTTTAAATTGTGTGCAACTTTTATTTCGACTTTTTCAGTACACAAAAACTAAACGCTTTCTCTATATTTAAGTATTATTATCTTATTCCTTTGGATATAAAAAATTCTTATTGCAAAAATAAACAAACTTTTATATTAAAAAGAATTATAAAAAAATTAATAGGGGAAAACGCACAAAAACAAATATATTTAACAATCCCTTTAATTGTCATGATACACTTATAGTTGGTCGGTAAAATAATATTCTTTTATTTTGAATGTAAATCATCTATTCAATAATTTTCATTCCAAAAGCTTACTTTTCTTTTACTAAAAAAACTATTTGAAAAACAAACACCTCAAAGTTAAACTCATATATGACATTCAGTACTTCTAATTTGTATACTATCGCCAATCTTTAATAAAAATTATGCTCTTATCTCTAAATAAGATGCATATTCAGTAACTTTTGAGTGAATAATTTAATTATCGAAAAAAAAGCACTCAATATTGAAAGGATAATTTCTATAAAGCTGATTTCTCTAAGAGTGAAAAACAACTTAAAGTGATAGTTACAATAAAAAAAGAGAAAAGGGCAATTATTTTGAGAATGTCATCATTTTATAAAAAATGAAAAGGCTATAAAACAATGTTTTACAGCCTCCTGCTCTTCCTCTTGGACTTGAACCAAGGACCCTCTGATTAACAGTCAGATGCTCTAACCAACTGAGCTAAGGAAGAATACAATCTTGCTTTACCAAAAGCATTGCAAAAATATAATTTATTTATTAAATACAAAAGAACTTTGATATTTTTTCTCGTTTTTTTTATCCAATGTAGGACTGAGGTAGTCTGAAAGGCGATTTTTATTTAGTTTCTAACTTTTGGAATATTCGCATGCAAAATGTACATTCATTGAATGTAAATATCCAAGTATATCATTTTACTACTGATTATAAAACAAATACGTTTATTTTATATATTTAATAGCATATATGACACATTATTGATTCAAAACTGTTCTGAAACGAAGCGTCGCAAATTTTTATTATATCACTTTTATTAGTGCATAACAATTTAAGAACAACCAAGAATTTTTTTACCTTTTTTTTGTAATAGAGGGACAGATCAG
>CALYRA010000106.1 GCA_945292135.1 uncultured Dysgonomonas sp. | reverse complement strand
TGAAGGGGTAAACTATTTGGAGGAACCCCCTAAAAATGAGGAAGAACAAAAAGCATTAGATAAATATAAAAAAGCTATAGAAGAAGAATATCATGCAAGTTTTGTAGCAGCTAATGAAAAAGATTCGCTATTCAGAGAAGTTAAGACAAAATTAAAAACGAAAATAGATAAATATACATCCAATTGGGCTGAATGGGAAACTATGAATATGGATAAACACTGACAAAAACTAAAGCAAATGAAACAGATACTAAATAGATTATTTGCGCATCAATATCTTAATCGTGATGAGGCAAAAGAAGTATTGACAAAAATGTCGGCAGGCGAATACAATGATTCGCAGATCGCGGCATTTATCAGCGTCTTTTTGATGCGTAGTATAACTATCGATGAATTTTGGGGATTTGCCGACGCTTTACTCGATTTGCGTACAAATGTAGATCAGTTGGCAGCCTATAATCCGATTGATATTGTAGGTACGGGAGGCGATAATAAGAACACGTTCAACATTTCAACATTGGCATGCTTTGTAACGGCGGCGGCAGGATATAAAGTTGCTAAACACGGTAACTATGGAGCAACTTCGGTGAGTGGAGCTTCAACAGTTATGGAACAACATGGAGTAAAATTTACGAATGATGTTGGCAAATTAGAAAATTCGTTAGATAAGACTAATATTGCTTTTCTCCATGCGCCAATGTTTAATAACGCATTGAAGGTTGTAGCACCCATTCGCAAGGCTTTAGGAGTACGAACGTTTTTCAATATGTTGGGACCCGTTGTAAATCCGATACGTCCTAAACGTACAGTATTAGGAGTCTTTAACTTGAAAATGGCTCGGATGTATTTTTATACTTATCAGCAAACGGATGTCGATTATTCAATCGTCCACAGTATTGACGGTTATGATGAAATATCGCTGACAGACGATTTCAAGGTCATTAACAAATATGGGGAAAATATATATAGCCCTCAGCAATTAGGATTTAAACAATGCGCTGAAAAAGATTTATATGGAGGTGAAACCGCAGTAGATGCCGCTCGTATTTTTGATAGCGTAATAAATAATACCGCTACCGATGCTCAAAAAAATGCGGTCATAGCCAATGCGGCGACAGCTATTAATACGATCAATCATAATCTTTCTATGGCAGACTGCATAGCACAAGCTCGAGAAGCTATCGAAAGTGGTAAATTGAAGGAAACATTTATGAAGTTTTTAGCGTTAAATAATTAGGCTTATGTCAGACAATATTATACAATGCAACTCATTAGAGGATGTCCGTAAACAAATAGACTCCATAGACGAAAAACTAATAAAATTGATAGCTCAGCGAAGTCTATACGTAAAACAAGCCGCATCTTTTAAAAAGACTACAAATGAAGTTATAGCTTCGGATAGAATAGAAAAAGTTATAAACAAAGTAAAGGAGATGGCACGTAAACAGGATTTGAATCCTTTAGTCGCCGAAAAGATATATAGAATAATGATTAAGTCATTTATAGAACAAGAAATGTCGGAACTGAACTTATTATATCAAGATGTAAGAAAATCTTATTATTGATTAAAATGAAAAAAACAGCAATTATAATAGGTAGTACAGGATTAATAGGTTCATATTTAATGGATCTTCTTCTTTCCGGGGATGAATACGAACTTGTAATCTCATTTGTGAGAAAAGCTACAGGTCTTTCCCATCCCAAATTGAAAGAGTATGTCATAGACTTTGATAAATCGGAATATTATAAAGAATTAATCAAAGGCGATGACCTGTTTTGCTGTTTAGGAACGACAATTAAAAAAGCAGGTTCGCAAGAAGCTTTTTCAAAAGTAGACCTCACTTATCCCATAACCTTTGGCAATTTTGCTAAGGAAAATGGACTAAAAAAATATTTATTAATATCATCTATCGGCGCGAATGCAAAATCATCCGCATTTTATCTGAATGTCAAAGGACAATGCGAGGAACAACTAAAAAAATTCGGACTTCCATCCGTTATCATTTTACGTCCCTCCTTATTGTTAGGCAAAAGACAGGAATTCAGATTTGGAGAGCGTTTATCCCAATTTTTTATGAGAATGTTTTCCTTTTTGATGGTTGGTAGATTGCGAAAATATAAACCAATACAATCATATTACGTAGCGGAAGCAATGTATAATGCAGCGCAATTAAATGATATAGGCTTTCATATTATAAATTCCGTTGATATTATGAAATACGTATAAAACAAAGTTTCATGCCTACAAGTGGAATTGTCAAAAAAGAAAAATATAGAAGTTTGCATTTTGTTCATATTTTGTCGGTGATCGGTTTCGGTTTTAATTTGCAAGGACAAATATTTGACAACAGCATCAATCATGAATTTATTTTTGTAAGGTATAACGCTGATAAAGAAAAGCATGTATATCAAAATTGGTAATTATAAGATCGTACAAAAAACGAAATAAAAGATAATGTTATTAGAGGATTGAAACAATGAAAAAAATAGTTATTATAAATGGTCACCCTGATAAAGAAAGTTTTTGTCATGCTCTTCATCAGAGCTACAAAAAAGGAAATCAGGCAAAAGAAAATGAAGTCATGGATATCATTTTGGCAGATATGGAGTTTAACCCTAACTTAGCGTTTGGTTATAGAAAAAGAATAAATCTGGAACCTGATATGTTAGAAGCTTGGGAAAAAATTAAATGGGCAGACCATATCGTTTGGATATATCCGACATGGTGGGGTACTGTGCCGGCTATCCTGAAAGGGTTTATTGACCGTATGTTTTTACCCGGATTTGCTTATGACTATCAGGAAAAATCATCTTTCCCCAAACCATTGTTAAAAGGTAAAACCTCAGAAATTATAAGTACAATGGATACTCCTGTTTGGTACTATAAATTGGTATATAAAAATATCGGAGGACGAATGTTGAAAAAAAATGTCGGCGCGTTTTGTGGAATTAAAAATATAAGAACAACTTATTTATCCGTTGTAAAATCCTCAACTCCCGAGAAAAGAAAAGAATGGTTATCAAAAGTTGAAAAATTAGTTTTAAAATAAATCACGATGACATCAGAGGTTGTAACCGATTCGCTCAAACGGACACGTATAGCAGTGTTTATATTCTATTTTGCGCAAGGTATTTGTTTTTCAAGTTGGGCAAGTCGTATTCCTGATATTAAAAATACATTCGGATTGGACGATGCGGCATGGGGTACTATTTTGTTGATGATACCTATCGGGCAAATATGTGGTATGACACTATCCGGGCTTTTAGTTTCAAGATTGGGAAGTAAGCGTATTTTTCCAATAGCCATTTTCGGATACGTAGCCATGCTGTTGCTTATCGGACTTGCCAATACAAAGTATTATCTTATAATCTACCTTATAGCATTCGGCTTTTTTGGTAATTTTTGCAATATATCCGTCAATACGCAAGCTATCACATTGGAGCGAATGTATGGTCGGTCTATAATGGCGTCATTTCATGGAGGGTGGAGCGCGGCAGGACTTATAGGAGCTTCGATCGGTTTGTTGATGTCGTCATTGAGAGTTACGCCATTTGTTCATTTTGCTATAGTAGCTGCGTTAGTCATAGCCGCTGTAATTCTGAATTTAAGGTATCTTCAAGAAGATGTAAAACATGTCAAGACTAAGGAGGAAATCGCATCTTCTAAAAAAAATAAGCCTGAACGATTTTTATTTTTACTCGGAATTGTCGCTTTTTGCGGAATGGCAGCAGAAGGTGCGATGTCAGACTGGAGCGGAGTATATTTGCAAGATGTAGTGGGAACATCCCAACGCCTTGCGCCTTTAGGACTTACTACTTATATGATAACTATGGCTTCGGGACGTTTTGTCGTAGATAAAGCCTCTGCCAGATTCGGGAAAAAACGTATTGTCCAAGCCGGAGGATGCCTGATATTTTTAGGTCTGTTCCTTGCGGTCGCATTTCCAAATTTGATTATTACTATAATTGCCTTTATGATAATTGGATTTGGTACATGTAGTATCGTACCGACAATTTATAGTATAGCAGGGCAAAAGACTAAGATATCAACCGGTATGGCTTTAACAATCGTTTCAAGCATAAGTTTTATTGGATTTCTTTTGGGGCCTCCCGTAATAGGTTATATTTCAAATCTTACCAATTTAAGATATTCGTATGCTTTGATTGGTCTATTTGGACTTTGTATCGTATTCCTTACCTCAAGATTAAAAGTATTCAATTCTGATAAAAAAGAAAAAGACGCGAAAGATAAGCAACAAACAAAGAATCAATAGGTAAAAAAATCAGATGGTATTTTTTAGTATTATTTTTAATTGTAATGATTCTTATTCATACGATTTATAATATTGTAGAATAGTTGAACCATACTAAAACCAAAGCGGAAGTTGCGGTGATATTGGCAAATAAAATAAATGGAACTGTAACATTATCTTTACAACCTTGACAAAGCAAAAACAACTATTATATAAGATAATGCGGGAATAATAGTCGTTTACCCGTTGAAAATTTTGTAGAGATAAATAAAAAATATAGATTTGGAAAGATTGTTATCGTGTTTCAGTATATTCTTAGCAGTTGAACTTAAAAATTGTTGCGAAAATATTAATTTGATAATTCCAAATGCCGGTCCGCATATTGAATGTTGAGATTTGTATGCTGTACAATATGAATTTATAGCATATAATGTTATGATACTGAAATATGATAAATAATTTATGAAACAATTTCATTTACTTAACATTACTTATAGTAGGATTAAAATTTTATTTTAACGATTTCGTTCGATACGCAATTGAATATATTTGAGATATGAAATATATTCACTCGCCAATATTGATGAATATACAGTAAAAGGACTTATTGAAAAGGATAACATTAACCGTATTCAAAAAATATATGATTACCATTGTATCAGGTTACGCATAAAATCAAGAAGATGCAACGATCTGTGTTGCAATAAAAATAATAAATATTATATATGGAGAATATTTTAGATAAGATAATAGCGAATAAAAGAATAGAAGTAGAAAGTCAAAAAAAGAAATGCAGCCTTGCTACATTAGCCAGTCTGATAGGAGAAAAAGGATATAAACCTACGAAAGGCAAGTTTAAAAATAGTTTAGCAAATTCCAAAACAGGAATTATTGCCGAATTTAAAAGACGTTCCCCGTCACGTGATTGGATTTTCAAAGAAGCTCAAATCAAAGAGGTAATTCCGGCTTATTCTCAAAACGGAGCAAGCGCCATTTCAGTCCTTACCGATATGGATTTTTTTGGAGGTAATTTGGCAGACCTCGAAGAAGCGCGGCACTTGACGGAAACCCCACTCCTAAGAAAAGACTTTGTAATTGATGAATATCAATTATATCAGGCGGCTAATTATGGAGCAAGCGCTATTCTTTTAATAGCCTCAGCGCTTACCGTAAAAGAAACCAATATATTGGCAGCTAAAGCAGGTCAACTCGGATTAGATGTCTTATTGGAAATACATGACGAAAAAGAATTAAGCCATATCAATGATAAAGTAGATGTCGTAGGCATCAACAATCGCAATTTGGGAACCTTCGTGACCGATGTCCGTATATCATTCGAATTGGGAGATAAGATACCAACCGAGTTTGTTAAAATATCAGAAAGTGGCATATCTCAGCCTCAAACGGTTATTGATTTGAGACAAGCAGGATTTAAAGGATTTCTGATGGGTGAAAATTTTATGAAAACAAATAATC
>CALYRA010000105.1 GCA_945292135.1 uncultured Dysgonomonas sp. | reverse complement strand
TTTGCATATTCGTCGCGATAACTTTCTATTGTAACTTCTGATACAATATCATCTTTATGAAGATTCTTTTTTACTGAAAGCAATATTTGATTGGGATTGACCGGTTTTATTAAATAATCGGCTATTTTACGACCAATAGCATGAGTCATAATTCCTTCATCTTCGCTTTTAGTTATCATTATTATCGGAATACTTGGATTGATCCCTTTCATCATAGTCAAGGTCTCTATTCCGGTCAACCCGGGCATATTTTCATCAAGAAAAACAATATCATATGACTCGCTCTTAAAACTATCAATCGCATCCTGACCACTATTAACGGGAGTTACGTGATAGCCTTTTTCTTCTAAAAAAAGAATATGCGGTTGTAAAATATCTATTTCATCATCCGCCCATAATATTTTCTTTGGTTTTGCCATTCTTCTCTTTTTATCTTATAACTCTTTGTTTATTTCATCCAATAAATACTCTCTGGGATCGGAAAAATATTCCCGGAACATAACTTCCGCCATGTTATTTTTCGACACGGATTGACATTTTTTCTCACAGATAGTTCATTTTCGTAAGTTACGATAACTCCATGATTGTATTTAGCAAATATGAAGCTTTCGCTTTATCATCCCATCGTTCGATAAAGTTACTATTATTCTCCAAACTATCTTTAATAAAGATGAAACCATAATCTTTTATCTGTTTATCGGTAAGATTGATTTCCTTAATTATTTTTTTATCCGATAACTGCGCCCGAAAATGCGATACCCATAACCAATTTTTCAAAACGAAATGCGTAATTGATATGTGTTATCATATCAACGGATATTTTTCTATATCTGTCAATCTATGAAATCCACCGATATAAGCAATTGTAACAGGATGCTTAGGGACATTTTCAACAGTTTTATTTGTCATTTTGGAACATGCTTTTGCCAAAACAATCAACAATATCACCAAGGAATACTTCATCATATTAATAGATATAAAATATTAAATTAATTATTTTGTCGTATCCAAAGCTATTTCAATGCGATCTAAAAGATCTTGAAGATGCGCGTGCTTTAATCCTGCCGTCGCTCCAATAACATTACGAATATCTCGACGAAGGGTGATTAATTCGGCGCGAGCTATACTTGTGGCATCTGTTGGGTTTGGCGTAATATCAATTTTATTGGCTGGTTTAATATTTGCGGTTAAAATCAATGCTTCCACATAATTCTTTTGCAAATTACGGTGGTAAATGTCTATAGTCTTTCCATTATAAAGTTCTGCCCAAACACCTTTCTTCAAATCCTTAAACATATTTTCGGCAGAATATGATTTTACGCCATTATATGCTTCATCATTCTGCATTTTATTAATTGTATGCACACTTATAAGCCTATCCAATATCTTCTTTTGAACATCATTTATTGATTTTACGGGATCTACTCCGGCTTTAGTTATTAACTCTTGATCTATTAGCCAAATCGGCGTCGTAAATAAATTATCGTTTAAAAAAAGTACAGCTTCTTTTTGAATAGTTGCCGGTACAAATTCTTTCGAATTACCCTTTTCTTCGACTGTTCGAGGCGTGTTATAAATACCGCCGATATTTTTAGCCACATGCCCCATATACCTGCCATATTGTATGACAATTTGATCATACAGATTCGATGAACTTGCGTATCCTTTGTTTGGTTCACGAGTCCATTCCAATATATTTGGAACAATCCGCTTTAAGTTCTTAATTCCATACATACTTGCAAGCATAGCATTATCGCCTAAATCTTCATTTTGATTACGCGGGTCATCCGGATCTCTTTCTGTTCCAAATGTAAAACGAACATCTTCTTCCAATTTACTAATAACCCATCGGTTCAAGAACGGAGTTTCTTCTTCCGCGGTTTCAAATTGAGGAAGATATTTATATCCCCATTCTACCGACCATTTATCATAAATGCCAATTCGAGGGAATATGCCTGCTCGAGAAATACTATCTTCGGGTTGAGCAACATAATTGAAACGTGCATAATCCATAATGGAAGGCGTATGCCCATTGGCTTCCACCCAAGCTTTATCTCTTAACTTTTCGACAGGAACGGTATGTGAAGAACCCCAATTGTGACGTAATCCCAATGTATGTCCAACTTCGTGCGAAGAGACAAAACGGATAAGCTGCCCCATTAAATCATCGTCGAAGTTAACGGTTCTGGCTCCGGGGTCAATTGCTCCCGCCTGAACCATATACCAATTACGAAGAAGTAACATCACATTGTGATACCAATTGATATGAGTTTCCATAATTTCTCCACTTCGAGGGTCATGAACATGAGGTCCGCTTGCGTTCGATATATCTGATGGTTTATATACTATTGCTGAATGACGAGCATCTTCAAGACTCCATGTCGGATCATCTTTAGGGGCTTCCATTGCATAAATAGCGTTTTTAAATCCGGCTTGCTCAAATGATGCCTGCCAATCATTTACGCCCGCAATCAAATACGGAACCCATTTTCGGGGCGTAGCAGGATCTATATAAAATATAATCGGTTTCTTAGGTTCAACCAATTCGCCTCGTTTATATTTTTCTATATCTTCATCTTTCGGTTCAAGACGCCAGCGCGTTATTTTAGCTTTATATTCTATTCCTTGCGGATTGGCATCGAAGTCTGTATAACGAACTGCAAAGTATGCTACGCGTGGATCAAAGAATCGGGCTTTCATTGGTTCTTTAGGTAATAAAACCATAGAACTGTTTAATTCATATGTAATAGGACCATTTGGATAACTATCCGCTATCTGATCGGGATATCCTTTTGGTGTTGTTTGAAAATATGTTTTAACTGTCTTAATTTCAACATTTATGGGAAAAGCGTAAAGAGAATCTATATAACTATTTTCTTTCAAGTATGCTCCTATTCCTCTGATTTTTTTTAATCTATTATTGAAAAAGAAAACATCATTATCGTCTTGAAGAAAATTTGTGACATCAATAACACTGCTATTTGCGGTATTTGTTGAATCTTTTTTGACTGTTTGCAAATCAAATGTCGCAACAATTGGTTGAACATTCGAATTCTTTACCGATTGAAACATACCTAATGTATCTTTGGCTTGTTCAAGATATGATATATTGCGAATAAAAATCTTATTATTAGGTCCTTTTTCAAAACGGATAACGTTTTCTCCTATTTGATCTCCGGGGTAACCGACTGTTGATTTATAAGGATTAACGGGAGCTTTCGAAATCCTATTTACAACAAGGATATCACGTCCCATTAATGAATCTGGAATTTCAAAATAATATTTATCCTTTACATAATGAACATCAATAAAGCCTTTACTTGTTTTCGCGTCTTTTGTAATAACTTCACAATAAGATTTAAAACTTCCTTTAGAACTGTTTTCGTTATTTTGGGTACAAGTAATGGTTTTCTCTTTTTTATGCCTTTTTTCCTTCCTTGGATTTTTTGCTTCTATAATTTTCGGAATAATCAAACCTAAAGAGATGAGCAGAACAACAATTAATTTTTTTTTTGACATGATTAAAATTGATAAATATTATAATTTAAAAACCGATTAATCTTTTGTACAAATAGATTTCGGTTAACAGTATAAAACAAAATTAGTAAAATTGATAAACAATGAATTTACTTTTCAAACTTAAATATACGGGTCGTTCCCATTATTATCTTTTCCGCCTTTAAATATATTGAATTGATAAGAGAAACTTACCAAAAAATAACGATTAAGGGAATTCGTTCTCGTGTCGGATGAATAGCCACTGGTTACGACACGGGACAAATTGTTACGATCATTAAGTATATCAAAAATTTCAAATTTCAACAGACCTTTCTTTCCTTTCAAGAATTTCTTTGATACCGACATATTCCATAATATTTCGTTCTTCTTAAATTCATCACCGTATCCCGAATAAAGCGTATATCTAACGTTGCTATGTAATGAAATGTCATATGGAAGATTTAATGTAGATTGATTTTGTAATGTATAAATTGCGGTATTCTGTTCATTATCTTCTGATAAATTATTTTTCGCGATATTAAATGTTGCTCCGATTCGAGTTATTGTCTCAAACAATTTTGATTTGAATTATCACCTATTACATAATTATTCGTAATGGCTTTCTTTTCATTCGTAAATCCGACACTACGGGTATAATTAACGGACATACTTGTACTGACGGTGAATTTTTTATTTTTTAGTGGCGTATTATATGAACCTGATAAATTTGCGCTCAGATTACCGTTTACATTTCGATATGTATTTTCTGTATTTCCCAAAACATCAATAATGGAATAACTTGCAATCTGATTGAAAGTATAATCTAAAACCGCCGATACAAATATAAAACTTCCGACTTCATAATCTGATTTTTGATAACTTATATCTAAAGTGTTGTTATAACTTGGCTTCAAATCAGGATTTCCATAGTATTTATTAGAAGCGTTTATAATAGTTGTGTCAGCAGACAATTGGCTTGAAGATGCCTGACTTGTACTTCCAAAATAATTCACATCAAGACTGCTGCTTGATGTAGGATTATAGGAAAATCGAAATGAAGGTGAGTAATTCACCACATTTTGCTTAACTTCATCTATCAACGAATCCAACAACCATACGTTACTTTTGGACGATGAGGGGTCAACGCTAAACCCTATTGTATAATTATATTTTTCTTTTGTCGATTGAAATTCAAGACATATATTTTGTGTAATATATTTATTAGTAGTTTTCCTTGTATATGCGCTATCCAATACCGTATAATTTCCTATATGATCCTTCTTCCAAGTATTTCGGTCATTGTCTGACGTCATTTTATTATAGTTATATGAGAATTGGAGCAAATTATTATCTGTAATAGGCTCGACATAAGAAAAGGAAAAGCCGTAACTATTGCTTTTACTGTCTGTTTTTGTTCGTTGATCTAATTGTATATGCGGCTTGGCAGAGGGTCCAACATATTCTGTTAATGAATTATTGGTTCCTTTATTATTGTTATCTCTCGTCGATTGATCAAATGTCAAACTCACCGCTCTACCTTCGGAATTCAATTTGCGTCCGGCTGTAATTGAACTATTTACATTGTATCCATCCCCCTTGGTCAATGTATTATAAGACGTGAATGTCGTATCGCTCTCTCCCAAAGTATATGATATACCCTGAGATTTATTTTCATTTTCATCTTTTCTTAATCCGATATTTGAACGGGCAAAAATGGTTGTCATCGAATCCGCTTCCCAAATAAAATTAAAACCGAAATCGAAACCATCATTTTTACTGTTGTTTCTCATCGCTTGTTTCGAAAAACGATCGCCATTTTCGAGGTATGTTTGTGTGTTCGACTTCGATTCGGTGAGATGGTCATTTTCTGAAATACGCGAATAAATTCCGAGTTTCATATTTTCAACAGGATTGAGATAAAAACTTGTACCTAAACTCCTTTCTTTATCTTCTCCATTATTCATATTCATAGGACTATTGGTCACATTGCTCGTACGACCAAGTAAAGTCGCTTGAGTTTCGTCCCGCATGTAATTTAGATTGAAGTCGACTTTATACCGATCATCGCTTCCATAAGCGCCTATTGCTTTTCCGAATATACTTTTTTTAAGTTCGTCTTTAACAACCAAATTTAAAACCTGATCATTTCCGTTATCTTTGAATCCGGTAATTTTTGCGGACTCGGATTCATCTTTAAACAGTTGTAATTTCTTTATCATATTGGCAGGCAAATTTGCCAAAGCTAAAGGAATATCATTTCCAAAAAACTCTTTCCCATCAACGAGAATTTTTACTACCGGCTTTCCATTCGCCGTTATATTTCCATGCTCATCAACTTCCATTCCGGGAATATTATTTATTAAATCTCTCAAGTACGCATTTTCGTCCGGTTTGAAAGATTCACTATTGTATTC
>CALYRA010000104.1 GCA_945292135.1 uncultured Dysgonomonas sp. | reverse complement strand
AATAATTTTATATAAACATAATTACTTATTCGATAGTTTATCATATTGTAAAACAATATAATGCATGACATTAATACAATTATTTAAAAATATATCCCCTTATGTACGACCTTATCGTTGGTTAGTGATTTTAGCTTTGATTCTGACATTAATAGGTTCTTTAACCGCTCAAGTCAATGCTTGGGTTTTACGATATACTGTTGATGAGATTAACTCGCTTGTAGAGCAGCATAAAGTCTTAGCGGAAGGTATCAAAATCTTGATTACTATTTCCATCATCCTTTTATTGAAAGAATTAATTAATTCATTTATTCAGTTTGGTCAAAAATTTTACGGCGAAAAATTAAGGATTCTTATATCTCGTGATCTGGCGCAAAAAGTCATTGAAAAAATATTAACCTATAAATTAGCTTTTTTCAGTACCGGAGGTAATCAGCCGGGTAAATTGCAAACACGTATAGATAGGGGTGTAGAGAGTTTAACCCGTTTAGTTCAGAATTTCTTTATTGATATCTTGCCTTTATTCGCAAATTCCATAGTAGCACTTATCATAATGTTCAATGCCAACTTTTATGTCGGAGCAGTTGGGCTTTGCATCATACCGATATATTTTTATGTAAGCCAATTACAGGCAAAAAAATTGAAGGGCGCCAGACGTAACATTCGAGAATTACGAGAAAATAAAAGTCAAGGAATATTAGGAATACTTGAATCTATTCCTGTTATAAAGTCATTTATTCGGGAAGAAATTGAAGAAAATAAACAGATGGATTTACAAACCAATCTGACAAGCGCTCAAAAGAAAACCCGTAAGACCAGTTTTTTCTTTGACGGGCTAAAAAGTTTTATTGAACAAATCGGTGTCGTTATAATAATTATCTTGACAGCTTATCTTGTGTTAGATGGCCAAATGACAATCGGAGCAATTATGTTTCATGTACTTTTATTTAACAATGTATCTGCCCCAATACGACAATTGCACCGCATCTATGATCAAATGAATGACGCGCTTATATATTCCGAAGGGTTCTTTGACATATTAAACGCTAACGATCAAAAGGAAGATTCCGGAAAGTATATACCTAAACACATTTACGGCAAATTTGATATTAAAAATGTCAATTTCACTTATCCCGAAAATGAAGAAAGAACTTTACGTGATATTAACATGCGAATTTTGCCTAACAAGATTACAGCCCTTGTCGGATTATCCGGAGCAGGAAAAAGTACGCTTATAAATCTCTTGGATAAATTTTATCAACCCGATTCGGGTACGATTTCACTTGATGGAGTATCACTTGAAGAATATGATACAACCGTATTGCGTGAAAATATTGGTCTTGTCTTACAAAACAACCATATATTTAATGGAACTGTTGAGGAAAACATCCTGTATGGTAATCCCAATGCAACGCATGAAGAAGTCATTGAAGCCGCAAAAAAATCATATATCCATGAGCAAATTATGGCATTACCTCAACAATACGAGACTTCGGCTTTAGCCCTTTCTGGCGGACAACAACAAAAAATAGCTATTGCGCGTATGTTCCTCAAAAATCCACCAATTATTTTTTTGGATGAGCCAACCGCAAGTTTAGACGCCGTTGCTACCGAACAGATAAAGAATAGCATGGATGCCATTAAAAAGAATCGTACAGTTATTATCATTTCGCATAGTATTTCCCAGATTATAGATGCAGATTGTATTTACGTTATGAAAGAGGGACAAATTATAGAATCCGGAACGCATGAAGAAATCTATGGCAATGACGGGGTCTATAAAGAAATATTTGACGCTATGGCGCGTAGTCTGAATATTGATAAGATATCCAAAACATTAGAATAATAAAACTTATTAATTTTGTTTAGATAATAAAACCTATCTTTAGAGATAGAATTACGACACAGTCTTAGTTTTCAATTATGCAATCAGAAATCTAAAAAAGAAAATGACTTGAAAGGAAAAAGACCAAGATTATAAATTTGCTGCAAACTATAAAATGAATTTACGATATCGTATTTCTTATTCGAATAAATATCAAACAGGACATGGATAAGGCTATAATAATAAAATCAATCATTTTTAATATATATTTTAAATTAAAAAAAGTAGACAAAACAAGTAACATATAAACTCAGAGAGAAAAGCGTTTACTTTGTTAGACCGGTAGCTTTTTAAGATTTAATTGCGCTTAATACAAAATAATAATGACTTTGGATATTGTACTTATTATAATCGGAACAATATTTATAATACTTGGTATTGTAGGTTGTATCCTACCTGCTTTGCCGGGTACGCCTTTATGCTATCTTGGCATCATCTTGTTAGAATTTACGGATAAAATAAAATTCTCCATTCCTTTTTTGGTATTTTGGGCAGTTGTTGTTATTGTAATCCAAATACTTGATTACGTAGTACCAATGTGGGGCACAAAGAAATTCGGAGGCGGTAAATATGGTGTATGGGGAAGTACCGCCGGTTTAATAATCGGGTTATTTTTCACTCCTTTAGGTATAATAATAGGACCTTTTGCCGGAGCTGTATTAGGAGAATTAATTGGAGGTAAAAATGTCAGAGGAGCTTTAAAAGCCGGATTTGGAGCTTTTTTAGGTTTCCTTGCCGGAACGTTTGTTAAATTAATTGCCGCTATTATATTAGCCGTTTATTTTTTCAAAGAAGTTATTACAGTCTATTTATAACTAAATTAAATCCTTTATCTATAAATTATTTAAAGACCAATAATACTCAAAACCAAATAAGATGAAAGAAAATATAAAAGTGGTGGCGTTCGACGCCGATGATACGTTGTGGGATAATGAAATTTACTTTCAAGAAACCGAAAAGAATTTTTGTAATCTTATGCAAGAATATCTACCAAAGGACGAAGTATCGAAAGAACTATTTAAAACGGAAATGCAAAATCTTTCGATTTATGGCTTTGGAATAAAAGGATTTGCTTTGTCAATGATTGAAACCGCTTTGAGGATATCCGACAATAAAATATCGCCACAAATTATTAATCAAATAATTGAACTCGAAAAAGAACTTTTAAACAAACCTGTAGAAATTTTGGAAGGCGTCGTAGATGTACTAAATTCTATATCGCGGAAATTTAAAATTGTAGTTGCGACAAAAGGTGATTTGCTCGATCAAGAACGGAAATTAAATAAATCGGGATTAGAATGTTATTTCGATCATATCGAAATTATGAGTGATAAGAAAAATAAAGACTATTTAAAGTTGATGAAACATCTAAAATGTAATCCCGATGAGTTTTTAATGATTGGAAATTCTTTAAAATCAGATATTTTACCGATATTGGAAATCGGAGGTTACGGTGCTTATATACCATATCATGTAACTTGGACGCATGAAATAATCAACAATAACATTTCCGACTCTCATTATATACATTTAAGCCAAATAAAAGATATATTGGAATATTTATAATGGAATTGTTTCGATAATCGGATATAATAAACTTTGATCGAAAAAAAATAATTGTAAATATTACACCATACAATATTTTTTAGTAATTTCCTTTCTGTTAACTTTACTTGGAATTCTAAAACGCGAAAAAATAATAACCGCAAAAAACCTGATAATCAAACATTATATTCGCAAAATCACTATTGAATAAAAGAATAGTTATGGAATACATACAAAATCATAATCAAGATGGAAAAAACATGGAGATGGTTTGGCAAAAAAGATAAAATCACTCTTAATATGCTAAAACAAATCGGTGTGGAAGGTATAGTAACAGCCTTGCATGACATACCAAATGGAGAGGTTTGGTCTCTCGAAGCTATCGCTGATATGAAGCAATACATTGAATCCGCAGGCTTACGTTGGTCGGTAGTGGAAAGCCTACCTGTAAGTGAATCAATTAAATATGCAGGTCAGGACAGAGACAAATTGATAGATAGCTATATCATAAGTTTAGCAAATCTCGGTCGTGCCGGGATAAAGACTATATGCTACAATTTCATGCCTGTACTGGATTGGGCGCGAACCGATCTTGAATACAAATGGTCGGATGGAAGTTCTTCATTATATTTTGATAAAATAAAGTTTGCATATTTCGAACTTTATGTACTTCAACGCAAAGACGCAAAGAATGATTATACTGTCGAAGAACAATCTCTTGCGAAAAAAATGAAAGAAACCATTACCGAAGAAGAAAAAGATAAACTTATTGACGCCATCATCGTCAAAACTCAGGGCTTTGTGAACGGAAATATCAAAGAAAATGATAAAAATCCGGTTGCGATTTTTAAAAACTTATTAGCGTTATATAAGGGTATAGATAGAGAAAAGCTCCGTCAAAACTTGATGTATTTTCTTGAGAAGATTATGCCCGTTTGTGACGAATACGGAATTGATATGTGTATTCATCCTGACGACCCACCCCGTTCATTATTAGGACTTCCTCGTATCGTAACTAATGAAACTGATATAGAATGGTTATTAAAAGCAGTAGACAATCCTCATAATGGATTGACTTTTTGTGCAGGCTCTTTGAGCGCCGACTCTCAAAACAATGTTCCCGTTCTTGCAAAAAAGTTTGTATCGAGAACTAAGTTTGTGCATCTAAGAAGTACCAACATTATGCCCAATGGCGACTTTATCGAAGCATCGCATTTAGAAGGGAGAGCAAATCTAATCGAAGTCGTTCGCATATTCGAAAAAGAAAATCCTTCTTTACCTATGCGTATAGACCACGGTCGATTAATGCTTGATGATGCAGACAAAGGATATAATGCAGGTTATTCATTCCATGGACGCATGTTAGGTCTGGCGCAAATGGATGGCGTAATGGCGACAGTTCGAAATGAAATAAAGAAACAATTGATATGAACGAATTATTTAATGTAGAAAAAAAGCTTATCATAGTAACAGGTGGCTATGGCGTACTCGGTTCGAGTATTGCTAAATATATGGCGTCACAAGGAGCTATAGTTATCATAATAGGACGTTCGGAGGAGAAAGCCTCTGCTATTTTGAAGGAGATAAAAAATAATGGTAATGTGGCTGAATTCTATGCATCGGATGTCTTAGATATAGAATCTTTAAAAAAATGTAAGGAAAATATTTTATCCGCTCATGGAAAAATCGATGTTTTAATAAATGTTGCAGGAGGAAATGTTTCGGGTGCGACTTTAACTTCAGACCAAAATTTCTTTGATATGAAATTAAGTGACTGGGATAAGGTAACGGCATTGAACATAAACGGAACTATTTACCCATCTTATCTATTCGGTGAAGTAATGGCTAAAGAAAAAAAAGGTTCTATCATCAACATATCTTCTATGGCCGCCATGTCAGCATTGACCCGAGTACCGGGTTATTCCGCATCTAAAGCGGCAATCAGCAATTTCACACAATGGTTAGCTGCAGAAATGGCTTTGAAATTTGGCGATGGGTTAAGAGTAAATGCTATTGCTCCGGGATTCTTTATAGGAGAACAAAACCGGGATATCCTTCTCAACCCTGATGGTTCATTGACAGAAAGAAGCCAAAAGGTTATTGCTAAAACTCCAATGAGACGTTTTGGAAACATCACTGAATTGAATGGAGCCGTACAATTTTTATGCAGCGATGCGTCAAGTTTTGTAACGGGAACTATAATTCCTATTGATGGAGGATTCAGTTCATTCAGTGGCGTATAGTTAAACAAAATTTCATTACTCTAAATAGTAAATGACAATACGTTCTTATTTAATATGTATGACAGATGTTTTTATAAATAAAATAATAAAGGGAGGATATCATTTATCACAATAACGATATCTTCCCCTTTAAATATATATCTCAACTTAAATATTAACTGCTTAACAATTTAACTGCGTCTACATATTGTGTAATACCCTTAGCGACTAATTTTGCTTCACGCATTGCTAATACAACCGTTTGAGGTCTATGAACGACATCGCCTCCTGCAAAAACTCC
>CALYRA010000103.1 GCA_945292135.1 uncultured Dysgonomonas sp. | reverse complement strand
GGTAGAACCAAAATATTTCGAAAATGAATATACACAAATAGTATTTTGAGGCAATTCGTTCATTAATGAATTAAATCCATGCACAAAAGTACCGTAAACATCATCTGTAAGAATCATAAGGTTAGGGTTCAGATTTTTAACCACTTTTACCAAATACTTACGACTGCTATCAGCCATTTCGACCGAAGTGGGATTACTTGGATTGACTACGAAAAAAGCCTTAATAGTCTTATCACCCAGCTTATCAAGTTCTTCGTCGGGATATTGGAAATTCGAATTGCCATCTTTATTTTTTGCCGAACCATATATGTAAGTCACTTTGAACTGGTAACGAGCAAGTTCAGGAATCTCAAGGTAAGGCGTGAAAATCGGAACGCCCAAAGCAATGCGATCTCCCTTTTTCAGCAGACAATTTTCAACCAACGAATTAAATACATAACACATTGCGGCTGTACCCCCTTCAACGGCAAACAAATCATATTTATTTTTTTTGATCGGATTACCGCCACACATTTCCTGAATCAGATAATCGTGAACAATAACTTCAGTATGTTTTAGCATTCTTACCGGATAAGGGTATTGATCGCCAATAACCCCTTCGGCTAATTCAAAAACCCAAGAATCAGGATCGAAATCATGTTTATCTATACCATAATGATAGAGACCTTTTAACAAATCAATACCGGGAACTTTAGAATTTTTATCCAAATACTCAACAAATCTTTTCGCAATATCTTTTTTCTGGGGAATCCCTGAAATACCGGACGACAAATCCATTGCGCGCCTACATTCTTCCACCCCAAAATGTCCAAGAGCAAATAATGCTTCACGAGGAACTGTCGCAGTCCAGTTGGGATTACCACGACCGGCGTTCAACATAGATCTGGTTATTTTTTGTTGCTGATCTGAAGCCAAAGCTATTAGATTATCTTTCAACTCGAACGGACTAAGTTGTTCAAGCTGTTGTTCCCGTTTCCGGGAAGTTTTTAATTTATCAATATCCATAATGATTATATTAGAAAATATTTATATTAACTCATCAAGAGCACAATAACGACGCCGCATATAATAAGAAGCGTGTTGCCTACGGCATAAGTTGTAGTATAAGATAAAGCCGGAACTTTACTCTTAAGAGCATCTTGCAACGCACCCAAAGCCGCAGTGGTAGTACGGGCACCGGCACAAGCGCCTAAAGTGATAGCGGGTTGGAATTTAAATACAAAACGTCCGAGCAAAATACCAATCAACATAGGAACAAGGCTAACAAAAATACCCGCTACGAAAAGACTTACACCCGCGCTTTTCAGTCCCGCAATAAAATCCGGTCCGGCATTAATACCCACGACTGCAATAAAAATATTCAAGCCCATATTGTTCATTAGCCAAACAGCCGGCTCAGGAACAGCGCCAAATTTAGGTCGCATAGAACGTATCCATCCAAAAATAATACCCATAATAAGCACGCCGCCACTGGCACTCAAGCTCAATGGAATATTTCCTGTTCTTATGGTCAGCGAACCGATAATACCTCCAAGGAAAATACCTAAACCGACATATAATAAATCAGTGACATTCGTAGGTCGTTCGGCATAGCCCAAATAATCTGCAAATCGATCAACATCCAATTTACGTCCTTCCAACTCTACGATATCCCCTCTTTTCAAATCAACATTGTTATAAAGAGGTATCGTAACTTTACCTCTATGTATTTTACGAATAATAGCGCCATGACGTATTTTACAAACTTTCAAATCCTTCAAAGTCTTGCCGATAGCTTCTTTATTCGAAACCAAAACACTTATAGTTTCCGCTTTAAAATCCAATAACTCAACATCCGGAACCTCAACGCCGATAGCATTTTCATCCTTTATCAAAGAATCAATCGGACCGTTCAGAACAAGATAATCGCCCATGTTTAACTTCGTATCGGGAGAAGGTTCTTGAATAATATCGCCTTTCACCGTACGTACACGCTCCACATAAACAGGCCATCCCATTTTTACGAGTTCATCTTCCAATTCTTGTACGGTACGTTCGTGTTTAAAAAAATCATTTGTCACTTTAATAGCCCTAAAAGTGGTTCCATTATAAGCGTCTTCCATAGTTGCGTCATCATCGTTAAGAAGTCCACCCAAAGTAGCTTCATAATCTTTAGTCATCTGCACAACATTCTTGCCCAACAATTTAGGACCTACCGAAGCTAAAAACCATGCGGTTCCCGCCGTACCGAAAATATAAGTTACGGCATAAGCCACCGGTATCTGATTTATAAAACTTTGTTTCTGTTCTTCCCCTATATTCAACTGATTTATAGTATCACTGGCAACGCCAATTACAGCAGAAATGGTATTACCTCCACCCAGCAAACCTGCGGCATTACCAACATCAAACCCTGCAATCAATGCGGCTACCCAAGAAACTAATAAACAAGCGACGCAGACGATAGCTGCAAAAATAATCTGAGGCAAACCTTCCTTTTTAAGTCCATGTATGAATTGCGGACCGACACTATAGCCAACAGCAAACAGGAATATCAAAAAGAAAGTTGATTTTACAGTTGGGGAGATATTTATACCAAATTGCCCAATTACAACACCCATCAATAAAACCCCAGTAACTGAGCCTAAACTGAAACCTTTGATTTTTATTCGCCCAACGATAAATCCTAATGCCAACGTCAAAAAAATAGCAAGCTCAGGTGAATCTTGAAGCGTTTTGAGGAACCATTCCATAAGTTTAATGAATTAATTGTTTTGAAAGTAAAACTAAGTACCTGTAAATAATATAAAAATAGAACAAGCTGATATATATAATGTTGAGGATATCCAACACATTTTAATTTATTTTATGATAAAACAAACCAAACGTTAAATTTTGATTTACAGCAATATACGTCCGACAAAAATCCTTATTGGAACAAAAATGTAGAATAAAGAAATAAGATGAAATATAGGTATCAAATCATAGAACCTTAACCAAAAATATCAGACAACGAAAACTAAAAATTTTAACTATAATAATTAAAGACAATTAGTACAATAAAAGAGGGAATATCAGTTAACGTATAGCTTTTATTGAAGAATATACAGAGTAATCTGAATTAAAAAAATCACATTTAATGACGCGGATTAAATAAGAAAAAAATCGGCTATAAAATTATTATTGAACAAAATTTAAACAGGCTCTAATAAATAAGGAAGCTTTTGGATATTTGCTACTAAAATTAGTTTGGAATGGAAAAATGATCTATATTTGCTATATCTATAAGTATTCTTTTGCGCAGTTTGAATTAAAAGATTAACGCTTTTTTAATTAAAAATGGAAGAATAAACACTATTTATTTACATACGATATACAGTTTTCTTCTTAGTTGATCTCAACTACCTTAACTATATTTGATATGAAAACAAAACGAAAGACAATGCGCCATTTAACATATTTGCTAATTAGTATGTGTGTTATTCCCTCTGTTCTTTATGGTCAGAAAACTTTAGGCTCTACTATTATCCCGCAAAAAACAGCCTTATTAGAACTAAAATCACAGGAGGTAGGCAATGACAACGTAACTTCTGAAATAGAAGGTTTAGTGGTGTCCCGTGTGCTGCCGGTTGATAGAAAAAATTGAACCCTTTATGCAAACAATACTGATTTTCAAGCGAATAAAAATAAGGTAAAAATCTGCATGCAGACCTGATGGTTTACAACTTTTATGTTTCAGTCGACGATGCGAATAATGATGGAACAAAGCGGATAATATCTTTCGCTTCGGCATTTATGTAGTGGACGAAAACCAATGGCTGTTGACCGACGAAAGTAAATCGACAAGGTCAGCATAGATAATCAGGGTATTATGACCTACGATGTTCTCGACAATAATCCTAATCTTAGCCCTTTTTTTCTGAATTTGATCTTTTTGGTAAAACAACAAAAAATATACCTGAATACAAATAACATAAACAAACCACAATATATAAAACACAAAAAACATGAAACGATTTTCTTTAATAATGGCTCTTACAATGATTTCCGGAATGTATATTCTGGCACAGAAAGAACAAAATAACTGGCTTTTTGGTTTCAATGCGGGATTAACTTGGCAACCTCCTTTACGCACAGTTAATGCAATCGGGATGTATGGTACGCCAAACGCAACATTAACTAATATGCCTTCAATAATACCGAACTCACCTATAAGAACCTACGAAGGATGTTTCTCCTTATCGGACGCTAATGGTGATTTATTGATGTTCTCGGATGGGATAACTATCTGGAATAAGCAATTGCAGCCGATGCCTCACGCAAACCCGAAGAATGGAACTCGATTAACAGGTGATCCTTCCTCTGCGCAATCGGGTATTATATTGCCTCATCCACAGGATCCCAATAAATATATAGTTGTTACGGTCGGAAATAACAACGCTAATAATTTAGCGTATTCGGTAGTAGATATGAAATTGCAAAACGGATTAGGCGATGTAGTAGCAGGACAGAGGAATATAAAACTTATCGGAGCTTATGGGACGTTGGGGGAGACTGTAACAGCTGTGCGACACTCGAATAAACGCGATTTTTGGATCGTTGCCTTGGGGCGCGGTACAAGCACCTATTTGAATGTATGGCAGGTAACAAATAATGGCGTTAATACATCTTTACACAGCCATTTACTTATACCTGGAAAAACTCGGCCTGATTGGGCAAATGGTTGTATCAAGTTTTCACCTGACGGCAAATCGTATGCATTTGTTAATTTCGATGAAGGCAGATTAAATGTAGGAACTTTTGATAATATTACCGGAAAGTTACTTAGCATCAAACAGAGGTCACTCCCTCCTTCATCCTATGGTTATCCGTATGGTGTAGAATTTTCAAAATCAGGGAAATATTTATATGTGGTTAATTCGCCGCAGAGGATCGGAGATAATCAAGGATCCGTTCTTCAGGCATTTGACTTCTCGAAACTGCTGGGAGCTTCCAACCTCGAAACGGTATTACCAGTGAAACGTATAAACAATGCTCGTAGTTATACCCGAAACGGAGGGCATTTTGGTTCGATTGCTATGGGTCCTGATGGATATATGTATATAAACAACTTTGAGACATCGAGCACATTTGTTATTACCAATCCTGAAGACCCTGCTAATCTTAAAATATATAATCTCCCCAATTTTCTCGGTTCAGGTAAGTGCTATTGGGGTCTCCCTTCATTCACGGCTTCTTGGTTCAGAGTAGAAATAGCTTGTCCGAGAAACATATGCATTGACAAGGAACAGAATTATGACATTCGTGTATTTAATGGTGAAGGATTTCAACAGCTTTACAAAATAACCGTGGATTTTGGTGATGGAGAAATAAAGACGATAACATCTCCGGTAGTTGGATCAAATATCGTTAAATATGCTTATAAGTCAACGGGAACATACACCATAAGCTTAAAAGTATACGATGCTTCCGATAAGATTGTGCCCGAAATGAACAGCTATATCTCCGTCAAAGTAACGTCCTGTACTCTTCCGATCAACCCTAACATCCACATGTCAAACAATAACTAATATAATTACTTTATGAAACATTTAACAATACGACTGATTAGCGTAGTCGGTTTGTTGTCCGTATGCTGTCTGACAACTGGACTGAATGCCTACGTAACCATCGGTTCCGACAAGTCTACGGTTAAGGGAGCCATACTTGGGATTAAAACACAGGATGCCGTTAGCAAAAATTTTACCTCCACTTTGGGCGGACTTGGCTTACGGCGCGTACAATTAATCAACAAAACAACACCGGAACCTTTTATAAAAACAACTGATACGGACTGGGCAATAGGCTGCGTACAAGATACTACCCAAAAATCTCAAGTCGGGCTGATAATTTATAACCTGACATCCAATCTAATTAGTACTTCAATAACGAATCTTGAATTACATTCCTTTCAAGGTATTTACGTATGGGACGAAA
>CALYRA010000102.1 GCA_945292135.1 uncultured Dysgonomonas sp. | reverse complement strand
TGATGAAGAAAGACAAATATTAGAAGAAAAAAATAAACAAATCAATTCAGATAAGGAGAAATAATAATGAAAACAGGATTTTTTATAGACAGACCTGTATTGTCCACTGTTCTTTCTGTATTGATTGTAATTATAGGTGTGATAGGTTTAATATTTTTACCTGTGGAACAATACCCGCAAATAACGCCTCCAATTGTTAAAATCAGTACTTCATATCCCGGAGCCAGCGCGACAACGGTTTCTCAAGCTGTAGCAACCCCTATTGAACAAGAATTAAATGGTACGCCGGGTATGATTTATATGGAATCGAACAGTTCCAACTCCGGAGGTTTGACAATAACGGTAACATTTGAAGCAGGTGTCAATGTTGATTTAGTAGCAGTTGAAATACAAAATCGCGTCAAGTTAGCAGAATCCCGTTTGCCTTCAGAAGTATTACAAAATGGAATATCCGTTGAAAAAGCGACACCCGGTCAATTATTAATTATAGCGCTTACGTCAAGTGATCCGAAATTTGACGAAATATATCTTAGTAATTATGCGACCATAAACGTCCTGGATGTAATACGTCGGGTACCGGGAGTAGGACAAGTATCCAATGTAGGAAGTCGGTATTATGGTATGCAAATTTGGGTTTATCCCGATAAATTAGCGAGCTTTGGCTTGACCGTGAAAGATATACAAGATGCCCTCAAAGATCAAAATAGAGAATCTGCTGCTGGAGAATTAGGTAAACAACCCATTGTTCATGTAGATGTCGCAACTCTTATTACAGCCAGAGGACGATTGAGTAGTGTAGAAGAATTTGAAGATATAGTACTAAAGACCGATTCAGATGGTTCGTTTATTCGAATACGAGATGTAGCAAGGGTTTCTCTTTAAGCCTCTTCATATAGTACATAAAGCGGATTAAATTGGAAGAACGCCGCAATACTCAATATATATGCGTTACCCGGCGCAAATGCCGTAGATGTTGCAAAAGAAGTAAAAGCATCTATGAAACAGATTAAAAAGGATTTTCCGGAAGGAATAGATTATTTGATTCCTTTTGATATTACCGATTATATTTCAGAATCAATAAATGAAGTTTATAAAACTTTATTCGAAGCATTGTTTTTAGTGATTGTAGTAGTTTTCCTTTCTTTACAAAATTGGCGAGCCGCAGTTATTCCGATTATAGCGGTTCCTATATCTTTAATTGGCACATTCGGTTTTATGCTATTGATGGGCTTCTCGTTGAATCTCTTAACTCTATTAGGTTTAATATTAGCCATAGGTATAGTCGTCGATGACGCGATAGTTGTAGTAGAAAATGTTGAACGTATAATGGACGAAAAGAAAATTAAAGCTAAAGAAGCAACGCATATTGCAATGAAGGAATTAGCAGGTCCGTTGATTGCTACATCTTTGGTACTAGCGGCTGTATTTGTTCCGGTAAGTTTTCTTGATGGTATTACAGGATCGCTTTATCGCCAATTTTCGGTTACGATTGTTTTTTCAGTGCTTATCTCTGCTGTTGTAGCTTTGACATTAAGTCCGGCAATGTGCGCTATTTTTTTGCGTCCATCGATAAATAAAAAGAAAAACATTGTTTTTAGTAAAATTAATTTATGGTTAGATAAAGGTAATAGTAAGTATGGAAAGATTTTGTTGAAAGTAATCAACAATCCGCGTCGTATTATCGCTGGATTTGGAATAGTACTTATTTTAATCTTTGTGTTAAATAAATTTGTAGCGACAAGTTTTATACCACAAGAAGATCAGGGCTTTTTTACAGTTGAACTTGAAATGCCGGAAGGAACTACACTCGAACGGACTCGCGTTATTGCTGATCGGGCAATTAATTATCTTGAACATCATAAGGCTGTGGATTATGTTATTAACAATACCGGATCCAGCCCTCGTGTCGGTACTAACCAAGGACGTGCCACACTTACGGTAATGTTAAAACCATGGACGGAAAGAAGTATGGGAGTTGAAGAAGTGATGCGTGAAGCTCAAAATGAATTTTATGATTATCCGGAAGCTAGGGCATTTATTAGTCGCCCTGCGGTCATTCCGGGACTGGGTAGTTCTGGAGGTGTAGAAATGAAGATACAAGCAAGATCAGGCGCTTCTTGGGAAGATTTAGTTTCGGCTGTAGATACTTTTACTTACTATGCCAATAAATCAAAGGAAATATCAAATGTTACGACCTCTTTACAATCAGAAATACCTCAATTGTATTTTGATGTAAACAGAGATCAGGCAAAGTTTCTCGGTGTACCGATGTCTGATATATTTTCAACGATGAGAGCATATTTAGGATCCGTATATGTAAATGATTTTAATATGTTTAATCGAATCTATAAAGTTTATATACAGGCAGATCAATCATATAGGGCAAGTGCAAATGATATTGGGCTTTTTTATGTAAAAAGCTCTGATGGAGCAATGATTCCTTTGACTGCATTAGGCGAAACCAGTTATATAACCGGACTTGGAAATATTACCAGGTTCAATATGTATACTTCTGCTTCTATGCAAGTATCACCTTCTGCGGGGTATAGCACAGGACAGGCTATGAGTGAAATCAATAATATTGTTAGTGAACATTTACCAAGTAACATCGGTATCGCATGGAGTGGACTATCATTTCAAGAACAAAAGGCGAGCGGACAAATTGGTATTGTATTGGTATTAGTATTCATATTTGTATTTTTATTTCTTGCCGCTTTATACGAAAGTTGGACAGTGCCGGTCGCAGTTATATTATCCTTACCTATCGCTGCGTTTGGAGCTTATATGGGAATATGGATATTTGGTTTAGATAATGATGTTTATTTTCAGATAGGTTTGATAACATTAATTGGTTTAACAGCAAAAAATGCAATTTTGATTGTTGAATTTGCCAAGGTGCAAGTAGATGCCGGTATGCAACCAGTATATGCAGCAAGGCAAGCTGCCAAGTTACGATTTAGACCTATATTGATGACATCATTAGCTTTCGTTCTGGGGATGTTGCCTATGGTACTTGCATCGGGACCCGGAGCCGCAAGCCGTCATTCGATAGGTACGGGGGTATTTTTCGGAATGATTGTAGCTATTACAATTGGGTTAATTTTAGTTCCTTTCTTTTTTGTAATGGTATATAAATTAAAAGACCGATTCAATATACCTGAACTCAAGTTACCAAGTATAATTGATATAATAGAAAAAAGAAAAGTTAGAAAAAAAATATCAAAATGAGTGTTATAAAATATATATACATTTTATTGATCAGCTTTTGTATATGTTTATTTTCATGCAAAATCGGGCACAAATATGAACGACCTGAAATACCATCTATGCCGGAAGCTTTTGAAAATCAAGGTTTAAAAGCAGGCGTTGCCGCAGATATTGGATGGGGTACTCTATATTCGGATACTATACTGCAAGCACTTATTAGTAAAGCCTTAGAAAATAATAAGGACATGAAAATTGCAATCGCGAGAGTAAAGGAAATGAGAGCGAAAAAGCGTATAAGCTTTTCAGGTATATTTCCGGAAATTGGATTGGAAATAGCTGAACAAAGAAAATACTTGGATTATGGAGGAAAGAATGATAAATACGATCCTGAAATAAAAGCTAATTTAAATTTATCTTGGGAACTTGACATTTGGGGAAATCTTCGTTGGGCAAATGACGCCGGCATCGCTGCATATTTACAGACTGTCGAAGCACAACATGCTTTGCAACTTAGTCTTGTAGCGGATGTTGTCCAAAATTATTTTGAGCTGAACGCTTTAGAACGTAGATTAAAAATCGTAAAGCAAACATTGGAAGCTCGGCAAGAAGGGGCTCATTTTGCAAAAATCCGTTATGAAGGAGGTCTTACATCTGAGATACCATATCGTCAAAGTTTGGTAGAATTGGCAAGAACCGAAACTCTTATACCAAGTCTGGAAAATAGTATTAAGTTAAAAGAGAATGATCTTGCGGTCTTAATTTGATCATTTCCTTCTACAATCATACCTAGAGGAAAAGATATTTCACTTTTACAAATTCCCGAAGATTTACCGATAGATTTGCCTTCATCTATTCTAAAACGCCGTCCCGATGTATTAAAGGCAGAACAACAGTTAATAGAAGCTAATGCTCAGGTGGGAATTGCATATACAGACATGTTCCCAACACTTAAAATAACAGGAAGAGTTGGAGGTGAGAATTCTGAATTAACGGATTTTTTAAAGAGTCCCGCGTGGTTTATATCTGGAGCATTTACCGGTCCTATATTTAATATGGGAAAGAATAAAGCAAAGCACAAAGCGGCAAAAGCAGTTTATGAACAAGCATTATATAATTATGAAAAGACTATATTAGAAGTATTTAAAGAAGTAAACGGAGCAATAAATACGTTTCGTAAGATAAGAGAAGTTCGGATATCCTACGAAAAGCTTTATAATTCTGCAAAAGCATATTATGATTTAGCCAGATTACAATATGTAAATGGAATTGTAAATTATATAGATGTGTTGGATTCACAAAGACAGTTATTTGATGCAGAAACAGCTCTTAATGACGCTATATTGAATGAACTATCGTCTGTCGTTTATTTATATAAAGCTTTAGGTGGTGGACTAATTCGGTAAATATTGTATTTATAACAAGAATATCAACAATTCATCTTCTTTTAAAGATAATTAATAGGAGAGGTATTTGTTTTAATTTTTTAGAATGAATATATGTAATTGTAACTATAATTTGATATAATAAGGATGGTTTTATAGAGGTACGAAAAATTGAGTTACACATTCATATTATTTATAGGTAAATAAAAAAGACTTACAATAAAACTGTAAGTCTTTAATTTTTCAAGTGACCACGGCAGGATTCAAACCTGCAACCTTCTGATCCGTAGTCAGATGCTCTATTCAGTTGAGCTACGTAGCCATTGCTTAATTGCGATGCAAAGATAAAATAGTTTTTGTAATTATGCAAGACATATTCATCTTTTTATTAAATTTTTTTTCTGAATTAGTTTATATGCGGTCTGAATTCAAGATATAGCACAAAAAAGGTTGTATTAAAAATACAACCTTTTTTTGAATATTAATAAAGTAATTTATATACTTTTATTCCAAACCACCGCCAAGAGCTCGGTATAATTCGACGCTATATTGCAATTGTTCAAGCTTATCACTAACCTGTTCTAATTGGGCTTGTAACAAACTTTGCTCCGCATTTAGAACTTCTGTATAATTAGCTTCTCCTGCTTTCAATAATTCTTGCGTATCATTAACTGCTGTTGCAAGTACATCAACTTGTTTTCCACGATCATCGTTTTTGCTCAAAGATTTTTCATACGAGTACAATATATTTGATACTTCCATACTTGCATTGAGAACGGTTTTCTTGAAAGTTAATAGTGATTCTTCTTCTTGCGCCTTACGCATTTTTAATTGACTTATAAGCTGAGCTTTTGCAAAGATTGGCTGTGTAAATCCTCCGGCAATACTAGCGAATAGGTTTTCAGGTTTAAAAAATTGCGATAATGAGTTTACGCTGGAATAACCAAGCATAGCTGAGCTTAATGTTATTGATGGATAAAAACTTGCTTGAGCAGCTGCCTTTAATTCGAAAGCATTGCGAAAACTTAGTTCTGCCTGTCGAACATCAGGGCGTTTAGATAACATTTGAGCCGGAACACCATGATTCAATTGTGTTACGACATTTTGTTTATAAAAATTCGACCGAAACACAGATCCCGGTTTACGACCTAACATCAAACAAAGAGAATTTTCCAGTTCTTGTCTGCTGCTTAATAAAGTAGGAACGCTAACTTGCGTACTATAAAGCAATGCTTGACTTTGCTTAACAGCAGCCCGAGTGAGTAAACCGCCTTCCATCATCGCTTCCATTGTCGATGTACTCTCTTTGAGGATTTCAATCATTTCAAGGGTTATCCTTAATTTTTCATCAAGAGACAATAATGAAT
>CALYRA010000101.1 GCA_945292135.1 uncultured Dysgonomonas sp. | reverse complement strand
TAGATGTCTGCGCTGAAAATGGCGGAGGTATTGTAACCTTTTCGCGAGGATGCTATTTGACAGGTTCAATTTTCCTCAAGGAAGGCGTTCATTTAATAATTCCTAAAGGCGTAATGATCTTAGGAAGCGCAGAGTTGAAAGATTATCCGGATATGTATACGCGTGTAGCAGGGATCGAAATGATCTGGCCGTCCGCGCTCATCAACATCCAAAATCAAAAGAATGTGATGATAAGTGGCGAAGGTACCGTACACGGACAAGGAAAAGTATTTTGGGACGCGTATTGGTCTTTAAGAAACGAATATGAAAGTAAAGGATTGCGTTGGGTTGTTGACTATGACTGCAAACGACCCCGTACGTTATTGGTATCCGAATCTTCGGATATAACTATAAAAGACTTGACATTCCGACAAGCGGGCTTTTGGACTATTCAGCTCCTATATTCATCTTATTGTACGGTAAATGGGGTTGTTATACAGAATAATGTCGGAGGGCATGGACCAAGTACGGATGGAGTAGATATAGATTCATCTTCACGTATTTTGGTCGAAAATTGCGATATAGATTGTAATGATGATAATTTCTGCTTGAAGTCGGGACGTGATGCAGATGGATTGCGTGTCAATCGTCCTACTGAATATGTAGTTATCCGAAATTGTATTTCACGGTCAGGAGGAGGTCTTTTGACTTGCGGAAGCGAAACTTCGGGAGGTATACGTTATGTATTGGCAGAAGGATTGAAAGCTAAAAAAACAAATGTCGGTATCCGTCTCAAATCGGCGATAAACAGGGGAGGAGTGACCGAGCATATCTATGTGAGGGACGTCGAAATGGACGGAGTCGGCATTGTTTTCGAAGCGACAATGAATTGGAATCCCGCTTACAGTTATTCTAAACTTCCAAAAGAATACGAAGGGAAAAAGATTCCCGCACATTGGGAAAAATTGTTGGAAAAAGTACCAAATTCGAAAGGCTTACCCTATTTTCAAGATATTTACTTATCTAATTTTAAGGTGACAAATTCTGGAATACTGATGAAAGTAGCAGGTAGCAAGGAATCAAAGATGCGGAATTTTTCATTTCAAAATATCGACGCAGAGGTCAAAAAAATAGGAACTGTCGATTATGCTAAAGATTGGGCGCTTTCTGATATACGGTTAACTACAAAGGATTTACAGCCTCTAAATATTACGCATAGCGAAAATGTTGAACTGGCTAAGCAGCCAACATTTATAGATTCAAAATTTCCAAATCAATTAAAAGCCAAAAATCAATCGTCAATAATTATGGCTGCCGAACATCCTGAGTTAACGTTTCTTCTTCCTGAGATGGCAGGTAATCTGAATTTTGGTATTATCAATGGGCAGGAAAGTAAATGGTTGAGTAAGTTCGGAAAAAAACAATTAATAAAGAATGGTACTAAAATGACTTATACATTGAGTGATCCGATATTGAAAAATGGAGAACTTGTTTTCGAAGTCATTTCATTAAGTAATACCGACGGAATTATCTTAAAAGTATCAGCCCAAAATATACCATCAGGATTAGAATTGTTTTGGTCTTACGGTGGCGCCTATGGAAAGGCTTTAGATGATAATGACGCAAAGAGCCTTAACCCTCTTTATTGCCAAAACAACGTTTTCAGTGTCGAACGCACAGCATTTACGGTTTATTATGGAGAAAGTATGCGGTTAAAAGTCATACAGGGAATTATGCCGTTGACGTCTGAAATCAGATTGTCAAATGCCTATTTACAAAGTTCACCTTTAGTGTTTTACAATTCCGGAAAGAAAACCGATGCGCCAGCATTAACTGCTGCTTTACCATTGAAAAATAATACGGCGGAATATTTCTGTATCTACAAACAAAATGATAAAGCCGATTATAATTATTATATGTTGCCAGCTTTATTTGAAAAAGAAAAGTAATTGATTGATATACTACTTTATAAGTAAATAAATTAAAAACAAGAGCAAACCGGTATATGTGTTGGAAAAAATTTTGAACAGCCTTTGCTCTTCTTTCAATATCAGCCGAAAATAGTCATAGCATTGCAATAAAGATACATATTAGTTTTGTTATTGAGACTTCTGTTAATTGAAAGCACATGAAAAATAAATTTTAGTTTAAACATTTAATAAATGCGTATTTATTCTATTCAATAATGAACCAAATACTGAAAGAAGTAGGAGTTTTTAGTTTTGCACACTAAAAAGATGAGAGACAAAATTAATTTCTGAAGGACACAACATAAAATAACAGATGAAAAAAAATATTAGTATCATAACATTACTCTTACTCCAATTTTTTTGTATCAGTAATTTGTATGGACAGAATGATAACTTCTTTAAAGTATTCTGTTTTCCTTCCGACAAAATACCTCAAATAGACGGAGATATAAGCGATTGGGATATTGTGCCCGAAAAATATCTGATTACTATTGATTCTATGACCGAAGATGAAGGAAATTATATGAATCCCGATAAATCGACATTAGATATAGAAGTAAAAGTCGGTTGGTCTAAAGAGACCAATCGTCTGTATTTTCTTTATAAAGCGTATGATAATTACTGGTCTTTTAGTCGGGATGATTTAATGGTTGATATTTTTGAAGTAGTTGTAGATGGCGACCGTTCGGGAGGACCTTTTATTGATAAATTCTATCCTTTCAATGATATAAATAAAAAAGAAGCTTGGGAATTGTTTCACGGACGACAGGCTCAAAATTACCATATTTATACGCCACCCAAAAATGGAGACTGGTGCATGTATTGGGGACCTCAACAATGGATTAAAGAAGAACCATTTTAAAAATAAGATTATAATTATAATTTTAAATAAGTAAAAGAAGGACACGGCGTAAAGTTGACACTCGAATTTTACATTACGCCGTTTGATTATGCTTCTCCTAAAGGCATTGAATATTCTGTAAAATCTGAATTATATGAAAATAAACTTATTGAGCTATGCTGGGCTGTAATTGATTATGATAATAATGAAGGCAAACCAAAAGATGGTTTTTGGAACCTGTCTCGACACCATACAATGTATGGAAACGCATCTGAGTTGAGAACTTTCAAATTAATGCCTTCCGAAAAATAATTTAATAGATATGAAACAATTACTTACTATAATATTCATTTTATCAGGATTTGGACTGAATGCTTCCAACAATTTCTATAACGTAAAAGATTATGGAGCGAAAGGCGATGGTAAAAATATCGACTCCCCCGCAATTAACAAGACGATTGAAGAAGCTTCGAAGAAAGGTGGTGGAACTGTATTTCTACCTGCCGGAACATATCTGAGCTATTCGATTCGCATTCAAAGTAATATAACCTTATATTTGGATGCCGGTTGCAGATTACTGGCAGCCTACCCTCAAGAAGCCTCCGGATTTGATATAGCCGAAGAAAACGAGCATAATATATTTCAAGATTTTGGACATAGCCATTGGAAAAACAGCCTGATTTGGGGTATTAATTTAGAAAACATTACAATATGCGGACAGGGCATTATTGACGGACGTGGACTTACCCGCGAAGAAAGTCGCCTGAACGGGGTGGGAAACAAGGCTATAAGCCTTAAACTATGCAAAAATGTAATATTGAAAGATATCAAAATGGTTAATTGCGGACACTTTGCTTTATTGGCAACGGGCGTAGACAATATGACGATCAATAATGTAATGGTAGATACAAATCGTGATGGTTTTGATATAGATTGTTGCCGGAATGTGCGTATTTCGGATTGCTCCGTTAATTCTCCTTGGGATGATGCGATAGTATTGAAAAGCAGTTACGCGCTGGGATTTTTCAGAGATACGGAAAATGTAACCATTACAAATTGTTTTGTCAGCGGCTATGACAAAGGTAGCGTTATAGACGGGACATTTTTGAGAAATGAACCGCAAGCTCCCGACCAAGGTTATGTGACGGGACGTATAAAATTAGGTACCGAATCGAGTGGAGGTTTTAGGAATATCTGCATTTCGAACTGTGTATTTGAAAGGTGTCGCGGGTTGGCGCTGGAAACAGTTGACGGCGGTTTTCTTGAAGATATTGTCATTGATAATATAACGATGCGGGATATTGTCAATGCTCCTATATTTTTGCGATTGGGTTCACGTTTACGAAGTCCGAAAGGAACGCCTACAGGGCATATGTCCAGACTTACAATCAGCAATGTCAATATATATAATGCGGATTCAAGATATTCTTGCATAATAAGCGGCGTTCCTGACCATTATATTGAAGATGTTTCATTGAATAATATTCGTTTATCATTTAAGGGTGGCGGAACCAAAGAAGATGCTCAATTAGTACCACCTGAAAATGAAGATTTATATCCGGAACCTTGGATGTTCGGTACAATTCCTGCATCAGGCTTTTTTATTCGCCACGCCAAAAATATCGAATTGAATAATATACAAATAAGCTTTATGAAGCCTGATTATCGTCCTATTCTTTGGCTGAAAGAAGTTGACGGTTGCAGATTATTTGATTTCAATGCAACTAACGCAATCGGCGAAGATAAATATATCTTGAAAGAAAATGTTAGGAATTTCAAAATAGAAAAATCAATAAAATAAAGCAGTTAATCGGGTAAAAAATAAGTCACATAACGATATTAAATTATAAGGATTTCTAAAATTATTTGCCTTAATCATATAATATTCGTCTAATTTTTCTGAAAATATCCTGATCCTATGTTTGTACATAATAACGTATAATCATCGGTTCATACGGAACAATACAAATTGTATTACGAACTTTATATTTTATTCTTCTTTTATTACCTCCTAAATGTTAACCTCACTGCAAATTTGAAGTTATAAGGTAATATCAGCCCTATTTAATTACAATTTCGATTACTCTACTTTGTAAAGTATGCTATCTTTATTACACAAACATCTATCTGATTATTAAATATTTATACTGATTGATATAAAATCGTTCAAAATTTTGATATAGGCAAAATCTTTTAATAAATAGTTTGTATTACGGAATCTATATATTCTACTATTTTTTTGAACTATTCAAATATTCGGATTGTTTAAAACAATATGATTAGTATATATTCACACTTATAAATATACGTTATGGAAGATCAAGACAAAAAACTATTTACAACAAATCATGGTAATCCGGTCGATAATGACCAAGCCTCAATAACGACTGAAAAACCTACAATGACCTTAATTTCAGATATACATACGGTTGAAAAGCTTGCTCATTTCGACAGGGAACGTATTCCTGAAAGAGTAGTTCATGCGAAAGGTTCGGGAGCATTCGGATATTTTGAAGTAACGCACGATATAACTCAATATACTTGCGCGGATTTTCTTTCAAAAATTGGTAAGAAAACAGATCTTTTGGCTCGTTTTTCAACAGTCGGTGGTGAAAAAGGGTCGGCTGATACAGCTCGTGATCCAAGAGGTTTCGCTCTTAAATTTTATACGGAACAAGGCAATTATGATATGGTAGGCAATAATACGCCAACATTCTTTATCAGAGATGGAATAAAGTTTCCTGATTTTATTCATACCCAAAAGAGAAATCCTGTTACTAACTTAAAGGATGCTTCCATGTTTTGGGATTTTCTTTCCCTAACGCCTGAAAGTATCCATCAAGTAACAATCTTATTTTCGGATAGAGGTACTCCTGACGGATTCAGACATATGCATGGTTATTCGAGTCATACATATATGATGTATAATGCGAAAGGCGAACATTTTTGGTTTAAATGGCATTTCAGAACCGATCAGGGAATTAAAAATCTAACGGCTGAAGAAGCTACTAAAATAGCGGGTACTGATCCTGACTATTCAACAAGAGATTTAGCCAGTAGTATTCAAAAAGGTGATTATCCTTCCTGGAGCGCTTATATTCAATTAATGACTCCTGAACAAGCCGATAATTTTAAATATGATCCTTTTGATATAACAAAAGTATGGTCGCAAAAAGAATATCCCTTAATGCCGGTAGGTAAAT
>CALYRA010000100.1 GCA_945292135.1 uncultured Dysgonomonas sp. | reverse complement strand
GATGAAATATAGGCTATTCTATCAGATGATACCCTTACAAGGTCATTACTGTTTGTCAATATCAGGTATTTCAAAATTTGTTATTTTTCGTACTCCAAATATAAAGTTATATTAATTAAAACCAATATAATTATTTTCGATATGTATGAAATGTATGTTTTATTGTACAAAATAATTTTACGTATTTTTTCACTCTGATACTATCAGCATCATGTACAGAATGATAAATTTTCGCGTAAGTTTTTCGGGTTATCGGATTCAAACAATATGTTCCGAAACAAAGCGTAATAATAAAATTTTTAGGCTAAATCCGATTTTTATAATATGTAAAGCACTGAAAAATAAGTTTATATATGAATAAAATCAGGCAAGGCTAAAATAAATATGCCTTGCCCGAGTTTGGTTATTTATGGAAGTAAAAATAAAAAATATCGTTTATGTCCTTTACCTTCAGAAAGCAATCATAAATTAACCAACGATTCTCTTTGAAATAAAAGTCATAAGATTCTGCCAGATATTCAATAAAGATATCCTCATCATTTCGATTGTCAAAGAAAAGATAAACAGCGTCACATTTTTCTGTTTGGTCAAAATTGAGAGTGGTTATTGCGCATTGTTCACTAAAACGTATTTTAATAAACTGTTCGAAGGTGTTTTCCTTTTTATCGACATGTACCGTCAATGAAATAGGATAGCTAAGATACTTTCTTTTCAATTCATCATAGGAGCGACCAAGCATAGACTTGGCATGTTTGATAAGCGTTTCAAAATTATTTTCCGGATTTTGCATAGACATCAGCTTTTAAGCCTGATTATTTAATCAAGCCGATATAATAATTACTAAATGAATAATTTATATCACTGCGTTAAGATCTGCCTGCTCAAAATGACGAACCTGAACGGACAATAACAGGATGTTGATACAAATATACAATTAACTAATAAAATGTTAATAACGATTTTTCTTTTTTATTTATCTTTAGGGTCGCAGATCATTTTGTTTGCGTCAGATAGAAAATAATAAGATGAAAAAATCCATATCATATTTACCCTCAACAAACCAACGGGACTTGAACTTCATTGTCGAAACAGTTCTGCAACGGGTGCCGCAAACCGAAATGATAATACTATTCGGAAGTTATGCCCGTAATGATTATGTGGCGTATGATGAAAAATTTGAGTTTCGCAAACTTCAGTTTTATGTCAGCGATTATGATATATTGGTAGTAACAAGCGGCTTATCCGAAGGTCTCGCGGATAAATACCTCGATGTAGTCGAAACGCTTTATTATAACCGAGCCAAACATCCCGATAGGCAACCGCCCATTCAGTTTATCAGCGAAGATGTGAAAAAGCTGAATAAATATTTGGATGAGGGCAGATATTTTTATACTCAAATCAAGGAAGAGGGCATAATGCTATATGATAGTAAACAGTTTAAACTTGCCCGAAAACGCAAACTTAATTTTGAAGAAATATATCAACAGGCACAAGAGTATTTTGAAGAAAAATTTGCGAATGGAATTGAATTTGTTAATCTAACAAATGATTCCTATAATAGACATAATTATAAAATGGCATCTTTTAACCTGCATCAGGCTTGTGAAAATTTTATATATGCTATCCGTTTAGTCTTTACATTAGAAAATCCCAAACAACATAATCTGACAAAGCTTTTCAACTCGGTAAAGCAATATTCCGATGACTTCGCAAAAGTGTTTCCACAGGACACTCCCGAAGAAAAAAGGCTTTTCAAACTTATCAAAACCGCCTACGTCAACGGACGTTACGATCCCGATTTTGTAGTAACCAAAGAGGATATTGATGCTCTTATCCCCAAAGTGGGACTGCTTCGTGATATAACAAAGGGTATTTGTGAAGAAAAGATTAAGGAGTATGGGGACAAAAATTGAGTTATCAGAATATTTAAACGATATTGAATTTTTGACAAATCCTTTTCTAATCCCACTGTAAATTGTCCCTTTTTATAAATAAGTTACTTTTTGATGATCTTGGCTTCAATTTCTTTTAATGACTGACCTAAAAGGATTTTGAGGAATAACATTCTAATATATAACAGAGCCAAAAACCTTTATAGCTACCATCCATTCAATCTATTAGCAAGAATATGAAGAAGTTGAAAAATTATCAGAATGAATAATGATACTAATATTTTTCATATTTACTTTTGAATGTCCTTACGAATGTTTCAAACATCATATCGCTAATAAACTGTTATGATAACAACCGGTTAAAGTTCGTGCGTAACTTGTCGTATTACATGAAGAATTAATATTTATGATTTGGTAGATAAACGAAAAAAACGCTTTTGTTAGTTATTGCCTATAAACCCTGATATTTCAGGAAATGCGTCTTAAATCACTGGGTAGATATCCAAACTTTCGTTTAAACGCAGCGCTGAAATGCGCCGGATTTTTATATCCGATCATAAACGTAATTTCCGAAATAGTAAGTTTCCCTTCTAAAATAAGCGATTTACTGCGTTCCATACGCTCATCAAAAAGATATTTAAAAACAGTAGTTCCAAAAATTTCTTTAAATCCTTTCTTCAATTTAAAATCATTTATACCAGACAGACGCGCCAATTCAAGTAAAGAACAAGGAGCGTCAATTTTTTCGATGATGATTTCTCTTGCTTTATATATTTTATTTATATCATCTTGTGACAATATAGAATTTTTTGCAATCTTTTGTGATCTTTCTTTTGCCTGCAAAACAACAAGTAAGATCAGATCAATTATATGAGATTCGGTAGATACCTTACGCAATACGCCCGATAGTTTTTGAGGAGGGTCGATTATTTGTTTGAGAATATACCTCATCTGCAAACTGATGGTTGCGTTATTAATAAAAACCGCGTTTTCCCTCTTTTGTATTTTTTCGCCAAAGTCACCCAGTATGCTGAGGTCATTATTAAGCAATCTTTTCAGAAAAGGAATGGAAAGTTCAATTTCTACGCATTTATGCTTACCCTCTTCAGGGTAGAATGTTAGTTCTCCATCCAGATTTTTAAAGTAAAAAAAACTATATCTGCCGTTTAGGGTGTTTAAATAATTTCCGTCTTTGGTGGCGTAATGTTTATGACCTTCCAATTCGAAACATATCTCCAAATGTTCGGTATCTTGTTTAACATCCATTTTGATCGGGCTTTTGTGCCTTTTATCAATAATATCAATCGAAATACCGTCTATTTTTAGATTGCGGAATATTCCTGATGTATCATTACCGTTTGTTTTGCCATCATATTCGGTCAACGAATCTTCAACATGATCTTTTATGGCGTAATTTTCCGGTATATTTTCAATTAAATGCAAATCGCTGTCTTTATAATAGTATTCACGTTTCATTGTTCGATATTGTTTTATGCAAAAGTAGAAAATCCTTTTGGCGTTATCGATAATCCCTTAAACTATATTCGGGCTATGCAACGACTTTTATCTTTGATGTTAAAAATATATGAGGGGTATTCTTATAATCATTGTATATATGGTATGTATTGGGTGTATTGTTGCCCAAAATGATACTATAAAAAATATAAATCTCAAAGAGGTTTCCATTAAAGGCGCTTCCAAAGCTAAAATAATAGAGCGACAAGCTATCAAGACAACAGTTTTGGATGTAAAAACCGTTAGCAACCAGACAGCTAACATTACAGATTTGCTCAATAGAACAGTAGGTCTGAGAGTGCGTCAAACCGGAGGTTTAGGAGCTAATGTAAATTTGATGATGAATGGTTTTGAAGGAAAAGCTATAAAATATTTTAAAGATGGCATCCCGATGGACTATTTAGGTTCGGCTTACAGCTTCTCAATTGTTCCTACCAATCAAGTTGACCGTATTGAGATTTACAAAGGAGTTTTACCAATTAGCTTTGGAGCAGACGCTCTGGGCGGCGGGGTAAATATAGTAACAAAACAGGATATTGGTCGCAGAAACCTTGTAGGTTCATATCAGTATGGTTCGTATAATACGCATAAGATATCGCTTACCGCATCGGCGACAGATGCGTCGGGCAAATATTTTATTGGAGGTAACTTCTTCTATAATTATTCCGACAATGATTACAAGGTCACCGTTCCTATAATTGATACTGAAACAGCCGTAAGTCATAAAGAAAAAGTTCCTTTGTTCAACAATGAATTTTCAAATATATACGGTGAAATATTTGCCGGAGTACGTAATATGTCTTGGACAGACGAATTACGTTTAGGGGCGACTTATTTTGATATTGATCGTCATAATAATTATGGGGTGACAATGGATACCCCGTTTGGCAAAATCAAAAGTACCGCTCATTCCTTTATACCGACGTTAAGGTACAAAAAGTCATTATTTGATAATCGCTTTAGCATCGATCAGTTCTTTGTTTACAATAATTTACATACAACTTACGTCGATACGGTTAAAGGTATTTACGACTGGCATGGCAACTTTAAACCTGTTCCCTCTCGCAATGGAGAATCTTCTCGTGATGGCAATCTTACTAAATTAAAATATGAGAACTTTATTTCGCGCAGCAACTTTTCGTATAGTCTCAATTCGATGCACGCCATTGAACTTAATGGCGTTTATACAAAAGTAAAGCGAACAGGTTCTAATCCTTTTGGCGAAAAATATCCGATTTCGGGAAAAGATGTTTTATCTACCCCCGCCACTTATAAAAAGACTGTTTTGGCATTGGGGCTCAAATCGTATTTTATGGAAGGGAAATTAACTAATAACTTCCTGTTTAAATATTTCAATGCAAAGGGTAAAGGTTACGAAGGTGCAAAAAACGCTCTGACGGAGTCATGGCATCAGCTCTCGACCGATCGGTTTGGATTTGGTGAAGCTCTCAAATATACATTTTCGGAATATTCATTCGTGCGGATTTCGGGTGAATCAACAATTCGTTTACCGGAACAATCCGATTTTTTTGGCGATGGGGCATTCATCATATCAAATTATTCAATCAAGCCCGAACGAAGTTACAACTTTAATTTAGGCGGTTATTATTCTACGCCATCCTCTCTCACTATTGATCTGAATTTGTTTTATCGTCGTACTACCGATCTTATTTTACTTATTAATACAGGCGTTTATGGAAAATATCAGAATGTAGATAACGTTAAAGGGTTGGGAGTAGAGCTTGATGTTTCGTATACTTTTTTTCGCAGGTTAAAGATCAGCGGTAATATGACCTATCAGGATTTCCGACTTTTCAAACAAACTGATCCCGCCTTAGAAAAAGCCAGGCTTCGTAATACGCCATATTTCTTTGCAAATTTAGGAGCTAATACGTTTTTCAATAATGTAGTACAAAAAGGAGATATGTTGTCTGTCTATTGGAACTATGGCTTTGTCCGACAATATTATTTGAATTATATACCAAAGAAATATGAGCCTGACGGCTTACTCGGTCTTTGGGGCAAACCTAAGGTAAATGTAAATGGTCTTGTGATTCCCGACCAGAATTTACACAGCATTGGATGCACATGGCAAAGTAAAATGAAGGGCAACATAGCTCTTAGTTTTGAGGTCAGAAACCTTTTTAACTCTTCAGTTTATGACAATTACCGGATCCAAAACGCCGGACGCAGTTTTAGCAGTAAGATTAGCTTTAGCATTTAGTATATTATTAATTTTAACAAATTACCTAATGAATAAATTTTTTAGAATAAACGTTTTGTTTATTACGTTATTGACTGTACTATTATCATACTCTTGTTCTGATGATGATAATGATGAACCGAAAGAAAATGGATCTAAAAATAACAATTATATTTTGCTGACCGGTGATATGGGGCAGAATCAGGCTTACGCGACAGCCTACGCCAATATGCCTTCGGGCGATGTCAACAATATTAAAACGGGGTCATTGGTTTTTGATTGCAATGGATTGCAAAGTTTTGGCAATTGGGTGTTCAAACGTGCAAGCCCGAACAAAAAGCAAGCTACTCTCTTCAGATATTCGGTTAATGAAGCGGGAAATCTT
>CALYRA010000099.1 GCA_945292135.1 uncultured Dysgonomonas sp. | reverse complement strand
AGCACTGCTTTTAAAAATTGGATAGGAATGATTTCAACGCCATTGTACATCACCGGATCGATTCGAGACATGCCAATATTTTGTATTACGCGAAGGTGTGTAAGATACTCCTGCCCGAAAGTCATCCAAAAACGAGCGCGTTTTATGGTCGGAAAGTTTTTTACTAAAGATTCTAACTCTTCATGATAGATTACATAAGACTCTTTAGCTCCGATTTCGGGATAATGTAAAGGTTTATGAATTTCATGAGGTTCGGTTTCAACCCATTTTCCATTTTCCCAATATTTGCCTTTTTGAGTTACTTCTCTAATATTTATTTCAGGATTAAAGTTTGTTGCGAAAGCTTTACCATGATCACCCGCATTGCAATCCACAATATCTAAATATTGTATTTCATCAAAATGGTGCTTAGCGGCATAAGCTGTAAATACGCTTGTAGCCCCCGGATCAAATCCACAGCCAAGTATGGCGGTTAATCCGGCATCTTTAAATTTATCTTGATATGCCCATTGCCATTTATATTCAAATTTAGCTTCATCTTTAGGCTCGTAGTTTGCCGTATCCAAATAATTAACGCCACAAGCTAAACAAGCATCCATAATAGTCAGATCCTGATATGGCAGCGCCACATTGATGACTAAATCAGGTTTGAAAGAGTTAAACAAAGTTTTTAATTCTTCGACATTGTCAGCATCCACTTGTGCTGTTTTTATTTTATTTCCCCCGATAGCTTTTGCGATAGCGTCACATTTAGATTTTGTTCGGCTAGCCAACATGATATCATTAAAGATATCAGAGTTTTGAGCTACCTTGTGAGCAACAACTGTTCCTACTCCTCCTGCTCCTATTATTAAAACTTTTCCCATTTTTTTCTACTCAATTAATAAATTTTAACTTGAATGTTAATTAACGCTTAAAAGTTGTAAGTACACTTATTTTTTTCTTGCAAAAATAAGATTAAAAAATGAATATTCTTTATATTTGTGCATACATTTCAGTCGAGAAGTGTTCTATACCGGATAGAGAAATACGAAAAAAATACAATAAGCTGCTTGTTGATTAACTGCGAATCGGTTAGATATAATAGTTTTACATATATTTTTTAGCATACAGATCATGATAGTTGTTTGATTAACTAATATGTCTCTTCGTATAGATTAATTTATTGAAAATAATAATATAAAATATATAAGCTTATGTCGCAAATGAAAGGACATATATACCAGGTAATTGGTCCAGTCGTGGACGTACACTTTGATACGGTCAAACCTTCGGTTGATTTGCCGGATATAAATGACGCGCTTGAAGTGAAAAGACCTGATGGTCGTATTCTTATTCTTGAAGTAAAGCAACACATTGGAGAAGACACGGTTCGTACGGTAGCAATGGATAGTACCGATGGACTACGTCGAGGATTAGAAGTGACAGCGTTGGGTTCGCCAATCAAAATGCCAAAAGGTGCCCAAGTAAAAGGACGCTTGATGAATGTTGTCGGTGAAGCTATAGATGGGATGTCATCACTTGATAGAAGTTCAGGTTCGCCAATACATAGAGAAGCGCCGAAATTTGAAGAATTGGAAGCTTCCAGAGAAGTTTTATTTACAGGTATTAAAGTAATTGACTTGCTTGCTCCTTATGCGAGGGGAGGTAAAGTCGGTTTGTTTGGAGGTGCCGGAGTAGGAAAAACAGTGCTTATAATGGAGCTTATCAATAATATTGCAAAGAAGCACAATGGATATTCAGTATTTGCCGGAGTAGGAGAGCGTACCCGTGAAGGTAACGACTTACTTCGTGAAATGATAGAATCCAATGTAATCCGATATGGAGAAGAATTTAAGAAAAGTATGGAAGAAGGAAATTGGGATTTATCAAAAGTAGATACTAATGAGCTTGAAAAATCTCAAATATCCTTAGTCTTTGGTCAAATGAATGAACCTCCGGGCGCGCGTGCCGATGTAGCTCTGTCAGGATTGACTGTCGCAGAATCATTCCGTGATGCTCAAGAAGATGGTCCAAAAGATATTCTATTATTTATAGATAATATATTTCGTTTTACGCAAGCAGGTTCTGAAGTATCAGCACTATTGGGACGTATGCCATCTGCGGTTGGATATCAGCCGACTTTAGCGACAGAAATGGGCGCAATGCAGGAACGTATCACTTCTACTAAAAACGGATCAATTACATCAGTACAAGCTGTTTATGTGCCTGCCGACGACTTGACAGACCCGGCTCCGGCAACAACATTTACCCACTTGGACGCAACTACCGTGCTCGATCGTAAAATCACAGAGTTAGGTATTTATCCGGCGGTAGACCCACTAGGATCTTCATCCCGTAGCTTGGACGCAAATATCGTAGGCGATGAACATTATAGAGTGGCTCAAGACGTAAAACAAATCTTGCAACGATATAAAGAACTTCAAGATATTATTTCTATCTTGGGGATGGAAGAACTTTCAGACGAAGACCGTTTGGTAGTGAATCGTGCTCGTCGCGTACAACGTTTCTTATCTCAACCATTTAACGTAGCCGAACAGTTTACGGGTGTTCCGGGAGAAATAGTTGATATTCACGATACCATTAAAGGATTTAAAATGATTTTGAACGGAGAAGTAGATGATCTTCCCGAACAAGCGTTTCTTAATGTCGGTACTATCGAACAGGCTATAGATAAAGGAAAGAAAATTATGGCTCAAGCTGCCGGTTAAAGGCAATTTTAGTTGTAATAAAATAAAAAAACATGAATAATTCGGAATTGCAATTGAATATTATATCTGCTGAAAAGAAAATCTTCTCAGGCGCTGTTAATGATGTTGTTATTCCCGGTTTGTTAGGTAAATTCGGTGTGGAATATAATCACGCTCCTTTGATATCTCCCTTACAAGCCGGAACTATAACTTATACAGTAAAAGGAAAGGAAGAATCAGTTGATGTACAAGGCGGCATAGCCGAAGTGAGTCAAAACGTAGTTACAATCTGTATTCAATGATTGAAAAACAGAATAGCTATGTTTAGAAATAAAATAATAATGTCAGTCCTATTTCTTGGTCTTATTGGCGGAGTATTGATTGGAACATTATTATATCATTTTGAAGATGGGTTTGATTTAAACTGGTATATCGCATCGTTATTCTTTTTCTTAATATTGGAAGTTTTTATAGTGGCTTATGTTGAATCAAAAAGCCATAAAATAGAACAGAAGAAACTAGTAAATATTTACATGCTGACCAAAGTCGTAAAGATATTATTGGCATTGGTATTTGCTACAATATACGCGTTAGCGGTAAAAGAGAATATAAAGACGTTTATACTGAATTTTAGCTCACTATATGTATTTTTCCTTATCATTGAGAGCAGTACATTTGTCAAAATTGAGAAACATTTGAAAGAAAAAAATAAAGAAGAATAGAATGAAAAACTATTTGAAAAGTATAATCGCGTTTGTTTTTATCCTGACATTCTCTATGCAACCTATGCTTGCAGCAGAAGAGCATGGGGAAGAAAATGGCGAGCCAATAGATGTGAAAGAACTAATATTAGAACATCTCGGCGATGCTTATGAATGGCATATCACAACAATCAATGATAACCATATCACTATTCCATTGCCTATTATTTTATACAGTGAAATTTCAGGATTTCATTGTTTCTCATCCGCTAAATTTCATCATGGACATGAAGCATATAATGGATTTTATATCGCTTCAGATGGAAAATATAAAGGTAAAATAGTAGAGAGAAGCGCGATAGGAGAAGAAGTACGCCCTTGGGATATTTCGATTACGAAAAATGTTGCAGCTTTGTTTATTAGCAGTATTCTACTCCTTTTTATTATTATTGGAGTAGCCAATTGGTATAAAAAGCAGAAAAATGAAGGAGTTTATAAAGCTCCGGGCGGTTTTATCGGCTTTATGGAAATGTTTATCATGAGCGTACAAGACGATATTATAAAACCTTGCGTTGGAAAGAATTATCAAAAATTTTCGCCATATTTGCTTACCGCATTCTTTTTTATCTTTATAAACAATATTATGGGATTGATCCCATTCTTTCCGGGCGGAGCAAATGTAACAGGTAATATTGCCGTTACGTTAGTATTAGGATTATGTACATTCTTTATCGTAAATATATTTGGGACAAAAGAATATTGGCTGGAAATCATCAATCCCGACGTTCCGACATGGCTTAAACTGCCAATACCTATTATGCCCGCAATTGAAATAGTTGGGATTTTTACAAAGCCTTTCGCATTGATTATACGTCTTTTCGCCAACATATTGGCAGGGCACTCGATCGTATTAGGATTAGTTTGTTTGATATTCGTTACAGCGAGTTTAAGTCCCGCAATTAGTGGTTCTATGACTTTCGTATCAGTATTGTTGACTATATTTATAGATTTTGTCGAAATATTGGTTGCCTACATACAAGCATATGTCTTTACGATGTTGTCTGCCGTATTTATCGGATTGGCTCAAATAGAACCACATCATGCCTCAAAACATTAACATTCAAAAAGAAAATAAATTAATAAATTAAATAACTTAAAATTTTAGAACTATGTTATTATCTACAGCAGTATTATTGCAAGCAGCAGCAGGCGGCGCAGGCCTTGCTAAATTAGGAGCAGCACTTGGTGCAGGATTAGCAGCGATAGGTGCAGGTATAGGTATCGGAAAAATCGGTGGATCAGCGATGGAAGGTATTGCGCGTCAACCCGAAGCCGGAGGAGATATTCGTACATCAATGATTATTGCTGCGGCGTTAGTCGAAGGTGTAGCCTTATTTGCCGTTGTTGTTTGCGGATTTATATTGTAAAAAAGCAAAATCTAAAAGAATAAAAATATGTCTTTACTAACACCTGATTTCGGGCTTCTGTTTTGGATGGTTTTATCCTTCCTGATAGTCTTTGGGTTGTTGGCTAAATTTGGATTCCCTGTGATAACCAAAATGGTCAATCAACGCAAAACATATATTCAGGATTCATTAGACTCAGCGCAGAAAGCAAATGAGCAATTAGCCTCAATAAAAGAAAAAAGCGATGAAATTTTGACATCAGCTAAAACTGAACAGGTGAAAATCTTGAAAGAAGCTGCCGAAACACGTGACCGCATTATTGCCGAAGCCCGTGAGCAGGCAAAAACAGCAGGACGAAAAGAGTTGGAAGAAATACGATTGCAAATACAAGCCGAAAAAGAACAGGCTATCCGTGACATACGTCGTCAGGTAGCCGATCTTTCGGTCAATGTAGCCGAAAAAGTAATTCGTGAATCTCTAAAAAATCCTGATGAACAAATGTCAATGATTGATCGCCTAGTTGATGAGGCTTTAGTATCTAAATCTTAAATGTTATGAATGTAGGAATGGTTTCGAAGCGATATGCTAAAGCCTTGTTGGAGTATGCCATAGCGCAAAAAGCCGAAGATAAGATATATTCCGAAATGAAACTATTGGCAAAGCAATTTGCCAATGTTTCGGAATTGTGTATGGCAATGGATAATCCTACTTTGACTATACAAGATAAACTAAATCTGATAAAAGCTGCCGTTGGAGCAAAACCTAGCGATGTTTATGTTCGTTTTATAGAATTAGTAATATCACATAAGCGTGAAGTTTATCTTCAGTCTATCGCTTTGTGCTATGCCGATTTGTATAACGATTCTAAACATATAAATACAGGAAAATTAGTCACAGCCAGTCCCGTAGATAAGGATGTTGTTCAAAAAATGAAAGCATTAGTACAAAAAATTAAACCCGGAGATCTGGACTTTGAAGTAGAAGTAGATCCAGATATCGAGGGAGGTTTTGTATTATATGTCGATACATATCGATACGATGCCAGTATCAAAACGCAATTGAACAAGATACGTCAGCAATTATTGACGGCAAGCGCTAACTAAAATGTGCTTAAGATAAAAGCTTAGATAAATTTATCTTAAATGAATCAAATTAAATGAAATTTTATGTCTGAAAATATAAAAGCAAGCGAAGTCTCCGAAATCCTCAAAATGCAATTGGAGAACATCGACAGCCGTGTTCAGTTCGATGAGGTTGGAACGGTTCTCTATG
>CALYRA010000098.1 GCA_945292135.1 uncultured Dysgonomonas sp. | reverse complement strand
CAATTTGCTATTACATGAAGAAAAAGCAATTGTATCAGATATACATGGTACAACGCGTGATGTAATTGAAGATACCATCAACATCAAAGGGATTACATTCCGATTAATAGACACTGCCGGAATACGTGAAACTCAAGATGAAATTGAAAATATTGGCATAGAGCGTACATTCAAAAAATTAGAACAAGCAAATATAGTTTTGTGGTTAGTGGATGCTGAAACGGACAATGAACATATTCTTTCTTTGGCAAATAAGATTTTACCTTTGTTAAATGACAAAAAAGTGATATTGATATTCAACAAAATAGATGCGGTATCAGCAGATAGAAAATTCATAAAAGATAATCTTTTAAAAGATGAATTACCTGATCGAATATTTATATCCGCAAAATACAATGACGGGATTGACAAGCTTGAAGATAAATTAATAGAAGTCGCGAACATTCCGGATTTTGGGAGACAAGATATAATCATCACAAACCTTCGTCATTATGAAGCTCTTGAAAAAGCTTTAAAAGCTATTCAGAGAATAAATGAAGGTTTAGATTTAAATATATCAGGTGATTTTCTATCCCAGGATATACGCGAATGCATGCATTATTTAGGAGAAATTACAGGACAAATATCTACCGATGAGATTTTAGGTAATATCTTTGGGAAATTCTGTATCGGAAAATAATTATTGATTATCAACGATTAACAAATAATAGAATCGGTCAATATAATACCATTTTTAGTGTTATAAAAAAATAGACACTAATCAATGTTTAGCATTGGTTAGTGTTTTTTGTTGTTTTTTTCTCCTCCATTTTTCCTCCGACTATCTTACTTAAAATTACATATTCTAAATAATGCATAGTTGAGACACCATGGGACATGATTAGTCAAAATTAGGGACAAATAACGATATCTGTGAAAGCTTGCATTATTTAGGGACAAATTATTGAGCAAATTATCGCCAACGATATAAAATTCGCATCAGGAAAGGATTTCGAGAAATTAATATAAGGACAAATTATTACCAATAATAATACTAATGAGTAGTAATATAGAAATTGAAAGATTATGTCTGTTCTGTAATAGCACTTTTATTGCTAAAACGACAAAAACGAAATACTGCTCTTTGAAGTATGCATCTAAAGCATATAAGGAAAAGCAAAGAGAGTTTAAAATAAATAGTAACAATAAACAGACATTAAGTAAACCTAATTCGACCGACTCATCTATTCTTAAATATCGGGAATATTTTACTGTGTCAAAAGCAGCATTATTATTAAGTATAAGCAGAGCGACAATGTTTTCTATCTTATATATTATATCAGCAGAAAGGATAAAAGGTATTACTTCCAGTACTTTCATTTGTTCTGATACATCTATGGAATATGGAAGAATCAGCACCCTGAATTCCTATTTCAAGGACATAGTTGAAGACTGCCTGTAGTTTTTTCAGACGATTGGATATGGCTCCTTTTGTACCCAGATTGGCCGCTCGTTTTTCAAGATAAGAAATGTAATCTATCAAAAAAGTGTTGTCTATATCACAAAACTGAAAGGTAAGTGAATGGCTTCTTGTATTTATCTGATACAAATTTTACCAATGAATTTTTCAACATTTGAAAGTCTTTGGCATTCCCTGAACTGATGAGCTGATGTCCATTCTTAACTCTTACTTGCATGCTAAACTTTTCGATCAACAGATCGATCACTTCTGTGGCCGTTAATTCTAAACTCTTTCTCACATATTTATAATTTAATTGTTTAACAAAATCCCAATAGGGAGTAATTTATTTTATTAAGAATAGAGAGGCAGAAAGAAATGGGGTTGAAAAAATGATTTTTATTTAATATTAGATACTAATGGCAGCACCATGGGATGATGCTATTATAAAATCATAAGATACAGATATGAAAGAGTTAAAACGGATATTAACCAATACTATTATAACTTCACTTCAGAAAATTCTCATTTTAGGATGTACAGAAATTATCTTTCGCAGTCAATCATAAACCATTCAAATGAAGATTAGTAATTGTAAATTGTAATTTATTGGCTTCATTATTATTGGATATATATAAATTGTAAAGTTGTAATCATATATAATCGCGAAAATGAAAAACCAGTTTTTCGAAATAAAAAATACAAAAAAAATGCAAATCACACCTACAAGAAAGAGATATGATTTGCGCAAAGATAATCAAATACTATTTGAACAGTATTTAACACTATTTAATAAGACTATTTCGTTCTGCATACAAAGAGACATTTTTATATACATAATTTGCGATAACTTCCATACCTCGAACATTTGGGTGTAAATTATCAGGCATATAATATTTCATATTATAAAAGTGGATACCACAATTAAACATATCAACTACTTGTACGCCATAAATCTTGCAAACCATCTTTATTGCATCGCAATACTCATACAAGAACGGTTTTGAATCTCTAACCTTATTCGGGTTTTTACTATTCGATTGAGCCGCATAATTTCTTTGCATTGGCGTCAGATAAACGATCTTTGCATTTGTGTAAGTCTCTTGTATTTTCTCAATCTGATAACATACGGCTTGAATAAACAATTTACGATCAAAAGTATTATAAAAATTTAAGTCGCCGATCGTTTTACATTGCCCGAAATCATTTGTGCCACCAAAAAGAAAAATATAATCGGGATTGACACCGAGCTTTGATATATAATTAGGCAAAGATCCGTCAACCATATCCGTAACTGTACCACCCGACCACGAGGCATTTGCAACGAGTTTCATGCCGTATTTGTCAGTAGTCAGCAAGCCCCACCATGTTTGCCGCCAGTCGGTAATACCAAAATTCGGGTATTTGTAAGGGTGTCCGCTCGGTATAATGCCTTGATATGTTGATATACTGTCACCCAGTACCGAAAATGTTTTATCTCGTAACAAACCCGTATAATCGGGATTGACGGCTTGTATTGCTTCTTCTAAATGTTTTAAGCGGGCGTTAATTTTATTTATATCGCCGCTTATCGCAGAGCCATTACCACCCGTGAAAACTCCGATTGATAAATCATATAGTAAAACGCTTGATCGCCATGCGCCGTTTGATGATATTGATATAAAACCACCGCCGATATTATTTTTTTTATCTCCCGAATTAACGCCGCCAAATTTAAATTTAGCGGTATCGTCATAATCAAAAAAACCTACTGTTTCGTTGCTCTCTAATTGTCTTAAAATTGATAATTCATTGATACCGACACTTACATTAAATACTTGTTTTGTGTATGTATAACCTGACGATCCGACGTTTTTTGCAAATAGAACCGACATTGTTCCAGCCGTCGAAATATTAATCTTAAGTTTGTTTATGAATTTGCCATTCATAACCGAGTGATTCTCATAAAACCATTGACCTGCTGGCAATACTGAGTCTCTATCAGTAAGCCCCGAAAATGGTATTAATTCATTTAGCGGCTCACCAACAAACACACCTATACACAAATCGGCTTTTACTAAAGCCGTGCTTTTGCCCCCCCGAAAACCGCCACCAATCGAATTTGGCTTGTTTGCTTCTGAGAACCAAAAACGAACATTGTCAGTTGGTGAAACAAATCCGAGACTTTCGTCAGCGTTAAGCGTAATCGGGCTAAATACTAATTCATTGACACCCTCGACAACACTTAAAGCATGTGCAACAGTATAGGTAAAATTATTTGTACCTATATTCTTACCGATTAGTATTGAGAATGTACCCGCTTTATCAAATTTAGCTTTCACACCGCTAATTTTTTTACCCCTTAAAATATTCTGATTCTCGTAAAACCATTGACCGTTATTTGTCGGGTTTATATCTAAACCATTGGACCATTTATTTCCCTCGCCGTAAGGTATTATTTCATCATAAGCTCCCCCGTCATTGTCATAAACACCGTAAAGGTCGCCATGTTGCCGATTAAGCAAGAAACTTGTCGGGACAGACTCTTTACTACTCGAATAATCAGATTGTAAGTTTATTTTTTTCACATAGTTACTACCTAAGCCAGCAGAAACAAGCACACCGATGCACAAGTCGCCATCTTCGGTTTTACTTGACCAGCTACCATTTGATGCACGACCAACCCAGCCCCCAGCAATCGGATTTGATGTAGTTTTAGACGCATATAACCATGTTGCGGTATTTGAATAATCGTTAAACCCGATACAATGATCAACGCCGAACATAAAAGGTGATGTAAGGTTTAAAATCTGCTCTCCAGTGACAACCGTAAATGTTTGCCTTGTTATTTCAGCATAAGACGATGTATTTAATCCTTTACCAAAAACAACGGTAAATGTACCCGCTTTTTTAAAGTTTACCTTTACCCCTGTTACCGTTTTACCAACTAATATAGACGGGTTTAAATAAAACCATTGTTTTGAATTATTAGTCTCGGAATTACCCACCGAATAAGGTATAATTTCGCAGGGCGTCGATTCATCAAAACCGAGCTCGTTTTTTATCTCATCGACATCATTCGAGACGTCGTTTAGCTCTTCTTTTGTAGCCACATTATGAGGAAAGACAATAAGACCTGTATTATTCCACCCCAAGCCGTCAAACTGGTAAATATAAGCATTGCCGTTCGGGTCGGTCTGATCCATTACTTTTGCCGCCCATCCTTTTTGCGCATTAGGGTAAGTAGATGTAAGCGCCGCCACATTAGGCATGGCTGGTTTGTATATTAAACCGACCGCAAACGCCTCGACTTGTGTCTTATCGGCTTTTTTATCAAAAGACTGGGCAAGATCTAAAATACGTGATTGTGCGATAGGTATGCTCTTATGCTCGAATGAGTCGATAAGATTTGAAAAATCGTTACTGTTCGGCTCTTTACCATCCGAAAATTTTATGATCTGAGACGATTCGATTTGCTCGGGTGTCAAGCCCTCATTTTCTTTTGCTTCCATTTTCTATGCGATTTTAATTATTTCTTTATATTGGTTCAAGAAAACAATATAAATATAAAGATAATTATCACGCAAAGCAAATAAATAAAGATAAAAATCATGACCGACAAACAAAAATTACTTAAATATCTTGAATACAAAGGCATTACCAAGAATAAGTTTTATCTAAAAACTGGGTTTTCAGTTGGTTTTTTAGATAGTGGCAGTAGTTTGGGAGTCGATAAGCTTAAAATAATAATAGATAATTATCATGACCTTAATCTTGAGTGGTTTTTTAATGATGCTGCAAAAATGATTAAAGAAGAAAGACAGCCCATTGCCAAAAAGAAAGAGGAAACGGAAATTGAAGAAACCCGCCCGAGAATACCATACGATGCGGCGGCGGGCTCTTTATCGGTCGCGCTTGATGGTATTACAATCGAAAATTGCGAACAAATTCCAGTTATTAAAGCATTTGCCAAATACGATTTTACAATTATTGCGAAGGGTGATAGTATGTTACCTGAATTTCATTCGGGTGACGAGCTCGCTTGTTTGTATATAAAGCCTGTGAACTTTGTGCAGTGGGGGAGGTTTCATGTTTTAGATACAAGCCAGGGGGTTATCGTCAAACGTATATTTGACGACGACGAATATATCCTTTGTAAATCTGAGAACAACGATTTATACAAAGACTTTAGAATACATAAATCAGAAGTTTTTAATCTTGCGCTTGTGATTGGTTTACTTCGTCGATATTGAACCAAGCTTTAAAAATAAATCAATGAGTAACAGTATACTAAAAGCTACAATATCCGATTTTGCCTTTATAAAATTTGTTTAGATTATCCAAAATTAGCTTTTCATTATTAGCTACTAATGCATTAGGAGCTTCATCTAAAAATATAAATCGGGTGTCTTTATATACAACACGAGCTATCAACAAGCGTTGTCTTTGTCCTTGACTTATTCCTTATCTTTTTTGCCCAACCACAGTATTATAAGAGAAAGGCAAGCCAGAAACAAAGTCATCAATATTTATTATCGGGTAAGATTCTCCTAATCTTCTCCTATCAATACGCTCTTGGGATACGGCAATATTTTTAGCAATTGATTCTGAGAATAATGACTTAAAAATTCTTATTCATTATATTTGCTCATACCTTTTCCAGAATCCGC
>CALYRA010000097.1 GCA_945292135.1 uncultured Dysgonomonas sp. | reverse complement strand
AGCAAATGATACTATTACCGATCAGGAAGTCTTGACTTGGAGAGGTAATAATTACATCTTTGAAGAGATGGAAGGTTTGAAATTTATGATCGGACCTAAATCTTTTTATCAAACCAATAGCGAGCAAGCTTACAATCTTTACAAAATAACGCGTGATTTTGCCCAATTGACAGGTAATGAATTGGTTTACGACCTATATACGGGAACCGGAACTATTGCGAACTTCGTTGCGAAGATGTCTAAGAAGGTTGTCGGTATAGAGTACGTAGCGGATGCGATCGAGGATGCAAAGGTTAATTCGGTGAATAATAACATCGACAATACTTTGTTTTATGCCGGGGATATGAAAGATATTTTAACACAAGAATTTATTAACGAACATGGTCGTCCTGATGTCATTATTACCGACCCTCCGCGCGCCGGAATGCATGCTGATGTTGTAAATGTTATCTTGTTTGCAGAACCAAAGCGGATTGTATATGTAAGTTGTAATCCTGCTACTCAAGCCCGTGATTTAAGCTTAATGGATGAAAAATATAAGGTTGTGAAAGTACAACCTGTCGATATGTTTCCTCATACGCATCATGTGGAGAATGTTGTTCTATTAGAAAAAAGATAATATATCTTTTTTATATTCCATATTATCAAAAAGACTTTTATATATACTGATTGTCAACTCATTCCTTTGAATATCTTATAACCAAACTTATACAAAGGAAGATAATCGAAACACAAAAGTTAAATATCTTTTTACAGGCTTGAAGCCGAGTGGAGAACGAATTGAGACAAAGAAGTCTATATTAATTCAAAGATTATAGTATCCCTGTTAGGGTGTGAATTTTCGTATTATCAGTACATAAAATCTGATTCGGTATATATATACAATAGAATTATTGGTATTATTAAATCCCCCAAAAATTTTTATGTATACACGGAAATATAAATATTTGGTCGGTAATCCGATTCACTATTACACATCAGCAATAATATAAGCTTGCGAATATTTACCCAAAATTTTATCAGCAATACAAAAATAGACAATAGAAAACCAGCTTATTATTATATGTTAGTATAAAATCAACTTTATTGAATTCCCAATATCAATACTTTAATCAAAACCGGCGTTTTACTTATAACTTTCAGATGTAAAACACCGGCAGTAAATTATCATATCATCTCAATACAACTAACATCTTCTCCATGAAATACAATAATCTTATTATTTGATACGGCTATTGAAGTAATATTATCGAAAGTAAATTCTTTCAGTTTCTTAGTATCATTTAATGTCCAAATTTTAACAGTACGTTTATCATGTGTTACAAGCAACTTTTTTCCGGCAAATTCCGTTATCTTCATATAATTTTCATCAAAATCGTTATATGTTTTCATTATACGTCCGATACGTTTACCTGTTTCCGCATCAATAACAACTACCGCTCCATGATGCGAACATGTAACTACTACATTCTTTCCATTTATAACAGTACTAACTGCGCAATATATGCAATAATCCGGATCATAAGGATCTACATTCCACATGGCGTCATCAATTTTAATCTGTATCGGATCAGTAGGTTTATGGGGATTCCAGATGTAAGCATCACTATCTGTAGTTCCTATAAAGAGCGAATCTTTATCTCCCCAATTTAGTGTATGAGTGCTAAACCCATCGCTATACAAATAGCGATCTTCTTCCTCTTCTCCACCCTGATCTATAATAATATTTAACGGATTGTGAACTGGTTCGCCTGTTTCTAAATTCCATGTAAATATTTTATTATTAGCCGCAATCAGCTGCTTTACACCATCCATTTCTATAATATCCATGCTAAGAGGTTGTTTTATTGGAAATGTGATATTTGAAAGCTCCATTTCAGGTAAGGTGAACATTTTAATGTCTTCACTAAATGATGCCAGCAATACTTGCTTTCCTTTTACTTCCGTTATAAGTATTAGTTCTACTTTTGTTTCGCTACTTTCTATTTTTAAGCATTTAATTTTTTGACCTGTTTCAATATTAAATAGGTTGAAGATATTATTATTTGATCGGGTGATAACTATAGGCACACCATTAAGATTGGCATTTACAGCATAATAGTTAAGCTCATATTCTTCTTTGCGGCGTATGCGTCCCTTAGGGTTATATAGGGCTGTAGATGAGCCTCTGTTGTACTGATTGCCATACTCAATAATAAACAATTCTCTATTTTGCGAATCTGTAAACGGCAAAAATATTTTCATTCCGGGTATAACTTTTATATCCGTTTGTTCTGTATATGTTTCTAAAGAAAAGCATGATGCTCCTTTATAACATTGAGGGAAAATAGCTAAAGGTTTATTTTGGTAGATTGTGATAAAGAATCCATTTTTTGTTTGAACGGGGTCTCCATTCGCAAGAGTAAGTATATTTGGCTCCTGTTCTGGATGAGCAAGATCGTATACTTTACTTCTATCCCATGATGCAATAACCAGCTTAGATTTATAGGCAGCTAATGCGGTAATTGTAAAATGCGGATCATCATCTACAAGAATGTCGTGAGTTTGTTCGCCCGTTCCTGTATCAAACAAATGCAAATGGTTGGCTTTAGTAGCTGCTGCCAGCACATACTTGCTATCACTAATCTGAACTATGGCTGTATCTTTTACCTTCGTCAAAGTCATATCCTGCCCCAGTCGCTTGCCCGTAATAGCATCAAATAGCTTGTAGTGTTTATAATCCGAATGAGGATATACGCTTACACTATGCTTGACCAGTAGCGTGGGTTTACCATTGCTGATAAAGTAGTAAAAGTCATCAATATGGCTGTGTGGTGAAGAGAGGGATGGTATTTCGAAACGCAACTCTTCTTGTTGCGTATGTAAGTTATACCTAAATATTAAGCAAGAGGTTGTATTTTTTACTGCTATGAAGAGATAGCTCCCTCCATTTATTTCAACTGCTTTAATATTATATATCCAAGTATTGGTTGTTTTTAAAGTGGTAGTTTCTTTGGTTGTAAAGTTGTAGCTCACTATACGGAAACGGTCGTCGGCTTCACGGTTATCTTTATAAATTATAGACACTACACACCAGTCCCCATCTATTTTCACGAGATTGACACGATAAGCATCAAACTTTGCAGGAGCTAAAATAACTGCTTTAGCAACCATTTTGAAGGTATAGGGATCCAAAAATTCAAGCTTATTCCGGTATTTCCCGACTAAAACCTGCTTACCGTTTAAATCGATAATTTTTAGCGGGGAACCCTGATATTCACTTATTATTACATCATTAGTGGTATCTACTTCTTTTATATTATTCCATACAGTTTTAAATTTGGGAGGCCATTGATTTGGAGTTGCTGCCACCGCATCTTGTTCTGCCTTTTCGTTATGACCGATCGGCTCTTCTGCCACGGTCTCAATTCGCCAATCAATAGCCCCGCGACCTTTTTCTTGTAAAAATTCGTTCGTTTTCGAAAATGGTTTGGTTCCAAAAAATCCCCCTCCAGCCAATGGCGAAGGATGTGGACTTTTGATCAAGAAATGCTTGGGGTTAGTAATACCTTTTGCGGCCTCTATAGCATGATTTCCCCATAAGATAAAGACAAGGGGTTTATCATAGTCATTTAAAAATTCCAGAACATGTTGTGTAAATTTTGACCATCCGAATGATTTGTGGCTTCCCGGTTTTCCTTCGGTTACTGTCAAGCTGGTATTAAGCATCAGAACACCTTGTTTTGCCCATGAAACCAGATAGCCATGATTGGGGGTCTCAATATTCAAATCGCTTTGAAGTTCTTTATATATATTTTTTAGGCTGGGAGGTACTTTGACTCCAGGTTTTACCGAAAAGCTTAGGCCATGAGCCTGACCTGCCCCATGGTAAGGATCCTGACCTATAATGACGACTTTGACATTTTCATACGGACAGAGCTCAAAGCAGGAAAACATTTCTTCTTTAGGGGGATATACTCTTTCTCTGTCATAGGCTTTATTTACTTTATCCATCAATTGAATAAAGTATGCTTCACGACTTTCTTTCTCTAAAAATTCTTTCCAACTTTTCATTCTAATATGTTTTATGACGTTTGTATTGTAGTAGTGTAATAAGGGGCGGAAGTTATAAAATTTTAATAAATTTTTAAATCAAATCATTTGTTAAATTTAAAAATACTTAATTTAACGGTTGTAATATTAACATATTAGCGTTTAGTTATATAATTAACTTGTTGTTTACAAGATATATATCAGTAACCCTTTTAGTATGGAATGGTAACTAAAACCCAAATTTCGGAAAAGGTAAATATAACAATTAGGATGTGAGAAGATAAGTTAATAGTTAAGGTACGCTTATTAATACAAAAAAGAATAAATAACAATACATTTATCTTAACATGGTTAAAAGATGTCCCCTAACAAAGACGATCTCAATCAACTGATTTTAAAAGGAAAAATAACTAAAATAAAGGAACATCCACCTGTTAATAGAGTTATAAAAATTGTTTTGGAAAGGAAAATGCTAAATAGAATGAGTCAATGCAATGAAGTAGCAATTAGAATTATTAAAAGGAACTTATTCCGCAAAAACAAATAAAACATCATGATCCAATGAAAAGTTTCATCCCAAAACAGGAAAAAACTGATTACTCCCCTTACTTTTTTATACTAATCTTCAAAATTCGCTGTCTATCTGTAGATGGTATTTAAAAAATAGCTACTTTTGTTCAATAAATCATTCAGATAACTTGTTAACAAATTAAGCAAATGAATATCGCTATTGTTGGCGCCAGTGGCGCAGTAGGTCAGGAATTTCTCCGCGTGCTTGATGAGCATAATTTTCCGTTCGATGAACTTACTTTATTTGGATCATCACGTAGTAAAGGGCGTAAATATACGTTTAAGGGAAAAGAATATACGGTCAAAGAATTGAAACACAATGACGATTTCAAAGATATAGATATCGCTTTCGTATCAGCAGGCGGAAGTACATCTATCGAATTTGCAGAAACAATTACAAAACATGGCGCTATAATGATTGACAATTCGAGCGCTTTCCGTATGGATAAAGATGTTCCATTGGTAGTACCCGAAGTAAATGGCGAAGATGCGAAGATACGTCCCAAAGGAATAATCGCTAATCCTAACTGTTCTACCATTCAAATGGTAGTAGCTATGAATGTGATAGAAAAACTATCGCATATCAAGCGTGTACATGTCGCCACTTATCAGGCAGCATCAGGTGCCGGAGCGGCTGGAATGAATGAATTGATGAATCAAATCAAACAATTGGCAAATAACGAAGATATTACTGTTGAAAAATTTTTCTATCAGTTGGCAGGTAATCTAATTCCGCAAATAGATGTTTTTGCTGACAACGATTATACAAAAGAAGAATTGAAAATGTATAATGAAACACGTAAAATCATGCATTCAGATGTTCAAGTCAGCGCAACATGTGTTCGCGTTCCGGTTGTACGCGCCCACTCAGAAGCTGTTTGGATAGAGACTGAACGTCCGGTATCTCCACTTGAAGCAAAAGAAGCTTTTGCCAAAGCCAAAGGAGTTATACTTCAAGATAATCCTGCTGAAAAAGATTATCCAATGCCTCTCTTTGTCGCAAGTCGTGACCCTGTTTATGTAGGACGTATCCGTAAGGATATTTCTAATCCGAATGGTTTAACATTTTGGGTAGTTGCCGATCAAATAAAAAAAGGTGCAGCTTTAAATGCTGTTCAAATAGCAGAATATTTGATTAAAGAAAAAGCTATTTAAACAATAAACTATTTGCAATATCGAAACAAACGATTATATTTGCACTTCGATTTGGCAAATAGCCAATATTCGGTCAGGAAGTGTGGGTGAGTGGCTGAAACCACCAGTTTGCTAAACTGACGTACGGGAAACCGTACCGGGGGTTCGAATCCCCCCGCTTCCGCTTTTTAAAGATTTTAGAGTTAATAACTCACATGGATTAAGCAACCTTTTGGTTGCTTTTTTTATATGTGTAGTTATAATATTACATTGTATATCAATTGATTATTTTAATTAATCTCACCATCGAAAAAGTTCCCCTTACATCATTGAAGAAGCCTTCCAAAAAATCG
>CALYRA010000096.1 GCA_945292135.1 uncultured Dysgonomonas sp. | reverse complement strand
CAATATATGGAATATCTATCTTTGCAGATAAGAATTAACTTAATTTTTTTAACCAATAAATTTAGAGAAAAGATGATTAAAGTAGGTATTAACGGTTTCGGACGTATCGGACGTTTGGTTTTCCGTGCAGCTCAAGCTAGAAAAGATATCCAAATCGTAGGTATTAATGACCTTATTGACATTGAGTACATGTCTTACATGTTACGTTATGACACTATGCATGGTCGTTTCGACGGAACTGTTGAAATTAAGGATGGTAAATTGGTTGTAAACGGAAATGCTATTCGTGTAACAGCTGAAAAGAATCCTGCAGACCTTAAATGGGGTGACGTAGGTGCTGAATACGTAGTTGAATCGACAGGTCTTTTCCTTGAAAAATCTAAAGCTCAAGGTCATATCGACGCTGGCGCTAAATACGTAGTAATGTCAGCTCCTTCTAAAGACGATACTCCAATGTTCGTTTACGGAGTTAACGATAAAAAATATGTAAAAGGAACTCAATTTGTTTCTAACGCATCTTGTACTACAAACAGTCTTGCGCCTATCGCTAAAGTACTTAACGATAAATTCGGTATTCTTGAAGGTTTGATGACAACAGTTCACGCTACTACAGCTACTCAAAAAACTGTTGATGGACCTTCTATGAAAGACTGGAGAGGTGGACGCGCTGCCGCAGGCAACATTATCCCTTCTTCTACAGGCGCTGCTAAAGCCGTAGGTAAAGTTATTCCTGAATTGAATGGCAAACTTACAGGTATGTCATTCCGCGTTCCTACTTTGGACGTTTCAGTAGTAGACCTTACAGTACGTCTTGCCAAAGAAGTATCTTACGCAGATATTTGTAAAGCAATGAAAGAAGCTTCTGAAGGCGAATTGAAAGGTGTACTAGGTTACACTAACGAAGAAGTTGTTTCTTCTGATTTCTTAGGTGATGATCGTACTTCTATCTTCGACGAAAAAGCAGGTATCCAATTGAGTCCGACTTTCGTTAAAGTTATTAGCTGGTATGATAATGAATGGGGTTACTCTAACAAAGTGCTTGAACTTATCGCTAGCATGGCTAGAATCAACGGATAATTTATTTAGCTACATATATCAAAAGCACTTCTATTTAGTGCTTTTGATATTATTATAAAAACTTTCATTTAATTTAAACAACTAAAATTTTACAGTTATGAAAAAAATTTTACCTGCAATATTATGTTGCGCATTTATTTTAGCCATGGTCAATTGCGGAGGCGGAGCTTCTAGTAAATATGTAAAAACGGCCGAACTAATGAATAAAAGTTTGCCAGTGAAAATTTCCAATGAGTTGCAGTTAGATAAAGCGGAAGCTGCATCAAAAAATGAATTCAAATATTATTATACTCTTTTAATAGAACCTACAGTTTCTGCGGATGAATTTGTGAAAAATTGTAAAGAAACACTTTTACCAACATTTAAAGGTAATTCTCAAATGAAGGATTTCGTAGATGATAATATGACGCTTATTTATATTTATAATAAAGCTGATGGAAGCAAATTTGCTGAAATGAAAATTACTCCTGAAGAATATAAATAAGAAAATAGGTTAATAGCACTTAAAGCATTTCATTTTTGGGATGGTATATTGATCAGTAAGATTATAATTATCTTAAATCCAATATATTTGAAAATAATATATTATGCACAAAATAGCATTATTTACACTACTACTAACAGTTTCGTTCGGAGCATTTTCACAAAAAGATGTTTTATCTCAAATGCGCGGTTTGGAACTTAATGGCAATATGATATTCAATATCAGCGGGCATCAAATCATGGTCATGGAAGATGATAACAGATTGACTGATATGGGAATAAAGAATCTAAAAAAAACTTATAAGCTAAAAGGAGTAGATGCTGAATATAAAGATAACAACTTACCAAACAAGAATAATTTAGTAATTGAAAATACAGTACCCAACGAAGAAAATCCGAATATAAAAACCTATCAGGTATTCTATTTTTTAGAGGAAGGGTATAAAACTGTAAAAAATATTTATTTTCAATCACTAACTCCTATAGACCCTAAAATCAGAAAGGCTTTCATGGATGCTTATTTTACGCATCCAAGCGTTCTCAAAAAATATTATTCGAAAGATTGGAGTGCCGAACAAATAGATTTTGTAGGCCGTACAATCGAATTAGGAGATGCGTGTAAATGGGTTGCCCCAAATAGTGTTCAATGTGACGCTTTGGGCGAAATAAATTGGACTGAATTTGACAATTTGGAAGATGCCGAACAACAAACTAAATTAGCAATAGAAGCCAACAACCCAAAAAAAATTATAAAAACTGAATCCGCATCTATTATTTTTGAAGGACAATCTCTTCCCGCAACAAGAATTGTTTATAAAGCAGGAGGCTCCAAACTTTTATTAGGAGGAGCGCCTGATAAAAAAGCAGTTTACTATGTAACAGCAGAGGTCAGAGGCAAGTATATCAGTTGTGTTCTTAGTTATTATATTTACGACACAGACGATTACAACCTTGCGCCTCTTTTAAAAGAGGTTATGTCTTTAAAAGAAAAATAAATATTTTATCATAACAATAATAAAAGGATTGGTTTTAAATTAAAACCAATCCTTTTTATATTATATAGAATTAAATATATAAAAAAATGATTGTCCTGAATTTTAATATCTCCTTTTAGATATTACCAGTTGAAATACCCGTCGAAGAGAAAAGGCTAACATGCTTATTCATAACTTTATTTATTTTGAAGAAAATTCGATAATTAGATTGATCAAAAAAATCATTCCAAGCATTTTAATCCGGATTATAAAATAATATTCAACTTGAGCAAAGATAAAGTTTGCTTCCAGAAAGCCTTAGTTTAATGATCTAAATATATTACAGCTATAAAATTCAAAACTGGTGTTGAATTTAAAACATTCGAATTATTAACAAAATACAGACTAATTTTAGTCTTATAAGATTAGCCTCCGTCCCCATGATTTTCATCAGAAAACAAAATTGATTCCGAACTATTATAAAAGCTTTGTACTTGTCAATAATAAATCAAATAAAATCAGATTTTTATCATAAATAATAATACTTATATCATTTTCAATGATTGGGTATAAATAATCAAAATCAATAAGTATACGATTTATCAAAATATACGTATGTTAATATGAACTATAAAATTTTCAGGAAAAAGATTATGGTAGAATGTGACATTTATACAATTGATAGATTCGTTAATTGTTATTTGAATTACATAATTCACAAAGAAATATTTTAACTGAAAGTCTAAACACGAATGCGAATATGATGTACAAAAATACAATCAGTTGGAAATCTCATATATAACATCAGCGTTTGTAATTTTATGAAATTTGATGCTTTTTTTATATATTTGTTTTAAAAAAAGAAGCTATGGTAAAACATATTGTAATGTGGAAGCTTAGACAAAGCGCGCACGGAAATGATAAAACTACTAATGCAAAGTTGATAAAAGAAAAGTTAGAAAGCCTGAATGGAAAAATTGAAGGTTTGTTGAAAGCTGAAGTAGGTATTGATTTTCTGGGAGGAGGAAATTTTGATATCGTGCTTTATTCCGAACTTGTAGATTCCAATGCTTTAGACAGTTATCAACAACACCCTTTGCACCAAGAAATATTACCATTTATTCGCGAGGCCGTCGAAGATCGTAAAGCAGTAGATTTCAAAATCTAATAATGCAAAACATTATACAAGATATACGCAGGCAATGCCGTTTTGCGATGAATGGCGTTGCTTCTGCCAGCATGCGCCAAAAAGGGATTAATTATAAAATCAATTTTGGTTTAGTCATTCAGCAAATCAAGACAATTTCTCAAAAATATGAACAAAGCAAAGAGCTTGCCGAAGCTTTATGGAAAGAGGACACCAGAGAATTGAAGATTTTAGCGACAATGCTTTATCCTATTAATGAATTTACTTCTGAAGCGGCAGATAAGTGGACAAATGAAATTCCAAATCAAGAAATCAGGGAGCAAGTATGCCTCAATCTTTTTCAAGAATTACCTTTTGCAGAAAAAAGCGCTTCCGAATGGAGCAATACCAATGATGAAGATATACGTACAACAGGATATTGGTTACTAACTCGCTTAATCCTCGCTAAAAAGCTTAACAAGCAACTTTCAATAGATAAATACTTGTTTATTTGGAATGATATTATCTCTGCGAACGTATTTCTGCGTAATGCGGCTTTGTTGGTATTAAAGCATATAGGAAGGCAATCAAAAGAAATTGCAGATTCTATCTTAACTAAAATATCTGTTTATGATGGAAGTGAGGAGTTAATAAAACAAGAGGCATATAATAATCTCGCTTTTGAATTTGAATTTTACTTTGGGTAGTTCAATTTACAATCAATGTTAGGACGTAATCATTCGTTACCTGATAATAAAGTTCAAAAGTCTTTCCCTGTTTACTCCTACTTTCCGAAACTTTGAAATATCCTTCACTTTGAGGTGAGAAGGGATGGATATGTATATGTTCTATATAATCAACTCCGTCAACATCTAATATTTTAAATATAGATTCCTTTGCAGACCAATGGAGCAATAAATGCTCTAATTCTTTTTCGCTATTGATATATTCATTCTCTGACACAACACGTTTCCGCACTCTTTTTATTTTTTCTGAAATCTGTTCTATATCAATACCTGTATTGTGTGAATTATTAATTGCGACTGCGGCATATCCTTGAGTGTGAGATATACTGATAAAACAAGAATTATCGCCTAAATAAGGTTTACCAGACTGATGATAATATATTTGCTTCTCTTCTCCCAATAATTTTTTGATTAAAACTCTTACCGCTAATTTTTCCAATAAAATTTTATCAGATTTGATTGATAATATATTTTGTAAATAATCCTTATGATGAAGCATAGATAGCAATTCGTCTTTGGATTCTTCTATCTTCCAAATAGCGAATTGTGTTTTATTTATTTCTTTTTTGAGATAAAGCATTATACAAAGGAACGGAAAATCATTCAATAACAAAATAGCGAAATCTAAAATTATATCTCGTTTTTTATATGTTCTTATAAATAGATTAATTATTAGTAATTACCTTTTCAAGAGTTTCAGTAACTTTCAATTGTTTTACTGTTATCGTAGAAATATCTATGGATGCTGCTTCAAATTTCTTTTTTAACATTTCGATTGATATGCTCCCAAATTCTGCTTTTTCAGTAAGATACTCCATTAAGCTAATATTTAACTCGATATTAGATGACCACATTAGCATATTAGATGATTAAGAAGAAATTACCGCTTCTTGCTCATGATCATTTTCTCCATAACGTAAATTAATTTTATTTCCCTTAACTCGATATGTACCTGTAACACTATTTGGTTTCGAAAGACTTTCTTTTTCGATAAAAGTCCCATCTTCATTAAAGATATATACAGTTTCGGTCTCATTATCATTTTGAGAAAGAAATTTATTTACTAATTCTGTAGCTTTCCCATTATTAGTAGTAACTCGTGTTTTATCTGCAGTCATAAGCCAAGTTCCGACAATATCACCAGCTGAATAATTATCATCGTCATCATCACTGCAAGAAGTAGAACCTAAAGATAGAGATACTGCGAATAAAATAAAAATAGTTTGTTCAGTTTCAAAAAATTTGTGTTTTAAATTAATATTCAAAGTGCAAATATAAAAAATATCTTATCAAAAAATTACCTTAAAGGTAGTATCTGTGACATCTTATCTACAAATATGGCTGCCATTCGTTGTTGGATAAATTAATTAAGCCAAGCAAATTGACGCTATACAAATTCACCATCATTTATGGTATTATGATATATTTATTTCTCAAATTCGATAAAAGTAAATTCCTTATCGGCTCTTGGTTTTTCTTATCGGTGAATTAAATAATTCATGTCTTTCAATGCTATTTATTAAAATTTACAACAACTGCATGCTAACCATGTTGTGTTTATATCAGCAAATATTTATAGAGTTTTAGGAATGACACAAATATAAAACAGGAGAAAACAAATATGTCTTCTCCTGTTCAAAATGCTATATAAACGTTGATCTTATTATCAGTCAATATAAGCTAAGACTTGGTTCTTTTGAACTCTGTCGCCTTGTT